>JANQTO010000396.1 GCA_030731685.1 Nonlabens sp. | reverse complement strand
TGCGACGGCCTTTTAATACTTGCATCCTGAATAGGGTCAAATAGCTGTATCTTGAACTGCGCATCAGTAGGCAGTGTGATAGGCTCACTTATAAAACCTATTTTGTCTGACTTGGGACTGAATTTAAAATCGACACTTTTTTCTTTGAGAGCAACCATTTTATAGGTGCCAGCCTTGAGGTTCTCTAGGTTATATGTAGTTAAACTATCGAGCGTATTCACCACATAATTAGGCACTTGTTTATAAATGGTCGAGTCGTTGTATGTATCGTTTATCTCGTAGAGCATCACATTTACGTAAGGGTCTACTTTATTTTTAAGAGCATCTGCAACCGTACCTGACAATTTGAGCGAATCTATAACATCGCCCGTGCTAAAAACATATTTATAAAAGGGCAGCGCATTTTCCTCGTTGTTATCAACGATGCTTTGGCCAAAGTTGAGCGTATACGTAGTATTGGCAGCCAGTGTGTCCTTAAAAGTAATGGTAATTTTACGCGCAACACCAGCCTGTGGTTTTATCGTCGGTTTGTTCTCTAGCGGCGGCGAGATAATCAACTGCTTTTGCAGGTCTTTGAACTTTATGAGTTCGTCAAAGTTTAGGGTGATTACCTGACCTTTAAAATTAGTCTGGTAGTTTGCTGTACTGGACTTCAGAATCTCTGGCGGCAGCTTGTCTTCAGGACCGCCAGTAGGGCTGCCACGTTTTGCACAGCGCACCATAAGGAGCGTTAGAAACAGTACAACACATACACGGTAAAAGAAAGATTTCATAAAACTCATTAACGCACGCAAGTTAAAAGATATTTTATACGGATACGGCCATCGTGGCAATAGAAATACGCACATCGGGAATTTTTTGCAGTTCGCGTACGCACATTGCCAGCGTCGTACCGGTCGTAATCACGTCATCAACCAGTAAAATATGGGTTCCTGCCGTAATTTCTTCGTTCAGTTCATAAGGTGAATTGGTTTCTTTAATACGGTCTGTTTGATTCAGTTTTGCCTGTGTAACCGTATTACGTTTTTTAATGAGTACGCTTTCGCGAAAGCGAACTCCCAAACAACCAGCCAGCTCCTCACCAAATTTAGTCACCTGATTATAACCTCTGCTCCTGCGCCTCGTATCATGGATAGGAACAGGAATAACAAGGTCAATGGTATTAAAGTCGGCATTTTGGGTGAGTTCATAACCCAGCCATTTACCAAGCATTTCACCTACATGTTCCTGGCGTTTGTATTTAAGATTGTGAATCATGCTCTGCACCGTACCTATTTTTTCATAATAGAAAAGACTGGTCGCAGCCTCAATGGGAACGCGGGCATAGAATAATTCCTTCACCTGATTATTATTTTTTAGGTCGTGTACCGCAAGCGGCAACTGTGCCCTGCACGTGGTACACAAAACCGATTCGCCAGTACCCAGAACGTACTCACAGCCCATGCACGACACAGGGTAGATTACGTTAAATAAATGATAAAACCAATTTTTCATAGATTAATGGATAGCTTTGCAACGTTATAAAGATAAATAACCCCAAGAATTATGGAAACACAATCTCAACAAAGTAACAATGGCTCCAATACGCTAAAAATTATCATTGGAGCACTTATCCTTGCGCTTATAGCATTAGGAGCATGGACCTACAGCCTACAGAGTGCAAACGAAGGAACTGTAGAAACTATGACCAACGAAAAAACCGAAATTCAAAATGAGCTAGCCATGCTGCGCTCAGACTACGACACAGAGATTGCAAAGGGCAATGAACTGAGTGATGAACTTATAGAAGCCCGTGACCGCATTATTGAAATGCAAAAGCAAATAAGCACTTTAGAGCCTAATGTAGCAGCACTTAAAAATGTGCGCAGAGAGCTAGGAGTTCTTAAAAACGAACGTGAGACCTTGCGTGCCCGTGTCGCCATGCTCGAAAAAGACAATGCGAGGCTTGTTGTGCAGGTAGACTCTTCAAATCAGGTGATTATATCAGAAAAAGAGTATAGTAAGCTTGTTGCCTCAAAAGTTGACAGTCTAAACACCACGGTAACAAGTGACCGTGCAAAAGCTGGGCTCCTTATCCCTACTAATTTCTCGCTTAAGGGCATGATTATAAGAAGCTCTGGAAAAGAGATAGAAAATGATAAAGCGCGTCGTGTAGATGACCTTAAAGTGTGTTTTACGTTACCTACAAACGCATTTGCAAAAACTGGCGTTTCTTCTTTTTACCTTCAAGTAATCAATCCAGATAACAACGTGCTAGGACTTAAAAAGAAAGTACAGCTAGATAGCGAAAGTCTTACCTATTCTAAAATAGTACAATTCAACTATAAAGGTGCAGAGCTTGACATTTGCGAGCTTGTAGGTGCTGACGAAGACGAAATTATCAAAGGTAATTATCGCGTAAACCTTTACAATGGTAACAAGCGCGTGAGCAGCTCAGAGCTGTCATTGAGATAGAACTTTTGATTTATAGATATTACAAAACACGCCTTACGGCGTGTTTTTTTTGTTTGTACCGCATACAAATATCTTGGTGAATAAGTTCTATTTTTAGTTATCATTGCCTCATGAAATTAAGTGCATTAAAAAACAATAGCTCATTGAGAAAGCTATGGTATGGCTTGTCACCTGCAAATAGGTATAGACTACGTGCGCTTTATTTCTTACCACTTGACACTTGGGA
>JANQTO010000395.1 GCA_030731685.1 Nonlabens sp. | reverse complement strand
TATAAGTGCCATGTCCTCTTGTTTTAAGCCTGCTTGTGCAAGTGCTTTAGGAATCGCCACAATAGGGGCGATGCCCATAATGCGTGGCTCTACCGCGGCAACGGCAAAACTCACCATTTTTGCAATGGGTTTAATGCCTAATTTCTCAACCATCTCACCACTCATAATAAGAGTAAAAGCCGCACCATCGCTCGTTTGTGATGAGTTGCCAGCGGTCACGCTACCGCCAGCTGCGAATACGGGTCTTAAACCTGCTAGTGCCTCAATGCTCGTTCCAGCTCGTGGTCCTTCATCTTTTGTTACAGTGTATGTTCTTGTTTTCTTTTTGCCGTTTTCGTCGAGGTAAACTTCTTCAACATCTATTGGAACTATTTGGTCTTGAAAGCGATTTTCGGCTTGTGCTTTTAGTGCTTTCATGTGCGACTCATAAGCAAACTGGTCTTGCTCTTCACGAGAAACCTTGTAGTCGTTTGCAACTTCCTCTGCGGTGAGTCCCATGCCCCAATAGTAATCTTCGTGTCCTTCTTTTGCTAGTTTGTAGTCTGGTGCCGGTTTGTAACCACCCATAGGAACATAGCTCATGCTTTCTACGCCACCTGCGACAATACATTGTGCCATGCCGCTTTGTATGCGGGCAACGGCTGCACCTATGGCATCAAGGCCGCTGGCACACCATCTATTAATGGTGATTCCAGGTACGTCAACACGGTCTAGTGCGATAAGCGATATTTGACGAGCCATGTTGAGTCCTTGCTCAGCCTCGGGCATGGCATTTCCAACAATCATGTCGTCTATATCACCTTTATCCAATCCAGGAACTTCGGCAATCATGGCCTTAATTGTTTCTGCTGCTAGCTGGTCTGGTCTTGTAAATCTAAAAACCCCACGACCTGACTTGCCTACTGCGGTTCTTTTTGCTGCTACGATGTATGCTGTTTTGTTCATTTTATTTCTAATTTGGATTATGGAACATAGATTATAGAGTATGGACTATTTTAGCCTATCTATGAAAGCTCCTATCATTCTTTGTAACCTTTGAATTTCTTCGATTCGGCTGTTATAAATTGTTTCAGTTATATAATTAAGTTTTTAAGCTACAATAAATTGAGTTTCCCATTCAAATGCCGACCCTAAACTGGTTTCCAAGAATATTTTGAAATGTTTATCAGTTGATTTAGCAGACCCTTCTGCTATGTTTGAAGGAATTGAAACTGCACATCTATTCATCTGGCTAGTCAAATTAAATCTTTCAGAATCAGGAAAATTATTAGTGATAGCATAGTTTGATAAAACGAATTCAACACCGTCTTGCCAAATCTTTAAATTTCTAAAATTATGTCTAGCCATCTTTTTCTATACTCTATATTCTAAAATCTATAATCTTAAAAAGCTTAGTTTCTCAACGGTTTTCCTTTCTGTATCATGTGCTGTAGGCGTTCCAGTGTTTTGCGCTCTCCTGTTAAACTTAAAAATGCTTCACGCTCTAAGTCTAATAGGTATTGCTCACTTACTAACTGCGGCTGGCTTAAATCACCACCGGCCATTACGTAGGCTAGTTTGTTTGCAATTTTTAAATCGTGCTCACTTATATATTTACCTGCTTTCATAGCATCTGTTCCTACTAGGAACATTCCTAGTGCCTGTTGTCCTAAAACCTTAATGTCATTGCGCGGTACGGGCTGTGTGTAGCCTTTGTCAGCTAGGATGCGTGCCTGCGCTTTCGCGAAAGCGATACGGCGATTATCATTAACCACCACATGGTCAGTTCCTTTTCTTAAAATCCCTAAGTCAAAGGCCTCGTAGGCGCTGGTCGCCACTTTTGCAGTTCCTACGGTTAGGAAATACTCACGTAAAACGTTGAGTTCTACATCACCTTCTTTAAATGTGTCGCTTGCTCGCAATGCCATTTCTTTAGAGCCACCGCCACCAGGAATTACGCCCACGCCAAATTCTACCAGACCGATGTAGGTCTCTGCACTGGCCACGGCCACGTCACTGTGCATGGTCATTTCACAACCGCCGCCCAGCGCCATCTGGTGTGGTGCAACTATGGTCGGAATGCTGCTGTATCGCAGGCGCATTACGGTGTTTTGGAATTGTTTTATGGCGATGTTGAGCTCGTCATATTCTTGCTCTACGGCCATCATAAATATCATGCCTATGTTTGCTCCTACTGAGAAGTTTGCTCCGTTATTTGCAACCACGAGTCCGTCGAAACGCTCTTCGGCGATGTCTATGGATTTATTGAGTCCAGCGAGTACGTCGCCGCCTATAGAATTCATTTTAGAGGTAAATTCTACGTTTAGAATGCCGTCGCCTATGTCGTGTAAGGTAACGCCCGAGTTTTTGAAAACGGGTGCTTGTGCACGCAGGTTGTCCAGAATGATAAAGCCGTCCTGACCTGGTTTCTTCACATAATCCTTATCGGGAATAGAGTAGTAGTAAGTCGCACCTTCTTTAACGGTATAGAACGATTCAAACCCTGCTGCAAGCATTTCTGTAACCCATACCGCTGGTTTTTTACCGATGGCTTCCATAAGCTCGATACCTTTTGCAACGCCTACGGCGTCCCAAACCTGGTATGGTCCATGTTCCCAACCAAAACCTGCGCTCATAGCGTCATCTATGCGATACAACTCATCAGATATTTCGGGAATTCTGTGTTGTACGTAAGCAAATAG
>JANQTO010000394.1 GCA_030731685.1 Nonlabens sp. | reverse complement strand
CCTTTAGGGTTAGGGAACAAAAATTTTAAACATAAGCTCTTAATTTAGCTAACTGCGAATTCAGTTATCGTTGTCATTAATAAAACAAGAACACGATTACAACATATAGAAACCCAGTAACAATTGAGTTCAATAAACTTAAAAATTCAGAATTCGCAATTCTGAATTCTGAATTGAAAAAATGAGTGAAGAAAACGAAGAATTAGAAGATTTAGGAGCAACGCACGAACAAGAGCCTACAGAGACCATCACCAGGGTTTCAGGCATGTATAAAGAGTGGTTCCTAGATTACGCAAGTTATGTAATTTTGGAACGTGCGGTACCTGCTATTGAAGACGGTTTTAAACCCGTGCAACGCCGTATCATGCAGTCCATGAAGGACTTGGACGATGGTCGCTACAATAAGGTGGCAAATATCGTAGGTCACTGTATGCAGTATCACCCGCACGGTGACTCGAGCATAAGCGATGCGATGGTGCAAATAGGTCAAAAAGACCTACTCATAGACATGCAGGGAAACTGGGGAAACATCTACACAGGTGACCCAGCAGCAGCATCTCGTTATATAGAGGCACGACTTTCTAAGTTTGCTACAGAGGTACTTTTTAATGCAAAAATAACTGAGTGGCAATCGAGCTACGACGGTAGGCGAAAAGAGCCTATCAATTTGCCAGTTAAATTCCCATTATTACTCGCTCAAGGAGCCGAAGGTATAGCTGTAGGTCTAAGTACCAAGGTACTACCACACAATTTCATCGAACTTATAGACGCATCTATTAAGCATCTACAAGGCAAACGTTTTACCTTATTTCCTGATTTCCCTACGGGTGGTGAGGCAGATATCTCAAATTACAATGATGGCATGCGTGGCGGTAAAGTGCGTGTGCGCGCAAAAATGCATGCGCCAGATAAAAGTTCGATTGTTATAACAGAGATTCCGTTTAGTACAAACACCAGCACGCTTATAGATTCTATCCTCAAAGCAAACGAAAAGGGTAAGATTAAAATTAAGAAAATAGAAGACAACACCGCTGCCGAGGTGGAGATTATGATTTACCTGCCACCGGGCGTGTCACCAGACCAAACCATGGACGCGCTGTTTGCATTTACAAACTGCGAGGTAAGTATATCGCCGCTGGGTTGCGTCATAGAAGATAACAAGCCTCTTTTTGTGGGTGTTACTGAGATGTTACGCCGCAGTGCAGACCATACAGTAGAATTGCTCAAGAAAGAGTTAGAAATCTTACTGGACGAAGTAGAAGAGCAGTGGCACTTTGCATCGCTGGAACGCATTTTCATAGAAAACAGAATCTATCGCGATATAGAAGAAGAGGAAACCTGGGAAGGCGTTATTGCAGCTATTGATAAAGGACTTCAACCACATATAGGTCACTTAAGACGTGCCATTACCGAAGAAGACATTGTGCGACTTACAGAAATACGTATTAAGCGCATTTCTAAATTTGACATCGATAAAGCCCAGCAAAAACTTGATGCGCTAGAAGAGCGCATTGCCGAGCTTAAAAAATACCTAGACAACCTCATAGAGTTTGCTATTAATTACTTTACAAAACTTAAAAAAGATTACGGTACAGGCAGAGAGCGCATGACAGAGCTCAAAGCTTTTGATGACATAGAGGCTACCAAAGTTGTCTTACGCAACACAAAACTCTTTGTTAACAGGCTGGAAGGCTTTGTAGGAACTGGTCTTAAACGCGATGAGTATGTCGCAGACTGTTCAGACATAGACGATGTGATAGTTTTCACTCGTGACGGCCAGCTCATGATTACGCGTGTAGACGATAAAACCTTTGTAGGTAAGGATATCGTGCATGTTGCCGTATTTAAAAAAGGAGACAAGCGTACCATTTATAACATGATTTATAGAGATGGTAAATCGGGCCCTAGTTATGTCAAACGCTTTGCTGTCACTGGTGTGACTCGTGATAAGCCTTATGATATGTGTAACGGTAATAAACTGTCACACATGCATTATTTCAGCGCTAACGCAAACGGTGAGGCCGAGGTTGTTACCATCAACTTACGTCAAATAGGGAGCGTTAAGAAGCTCAAATGGGATTTAGATTTTAGCGACATCAATATTAAAGGCCGTTCCTCAAAAGGAAATCTTGTTACAAAATACAGCATCAAACGTGTGGAGTTAAAAGAAGAAGGTGTAAGCACACTGAAACCACGTAAAATATGGTTTGACGACACGGTGCAACGTCTTAATGTAGACGGTCGCGGCGAGTTGCTCGGCGAGTTTAAAGGAGAAGATAGACTGCTGGTCATTAACCAAAAAGGATTGCTCAAAACTATTGTTCCTGAAGTTACCGCGCGTTTTGACGACGACATTGTAGTGCTAGAAAAATGGATTCCGAGTAAGCCCGTAAGTGCAGTTTATTTTAATGCAGAAAAAGAATTGTTTTACGTAAAACGTTTTCTCGTAGAAAATCCCGAGAAAGAAGAAGCCTTTATTCCTGAGGGAGATGGCACCTATCTAGAAATTGTAAGTACAGACTATCTGCCTGTTATAGAAATGGTTCACGTAAAACCAAGAGGAAAAGAACAGCCAGATAATGAAGAAATTTTAATAGCAGATTTCATTGCAGTAAAAGGAATTGCAGCACAGGGCAACATGCTTACCAAAAGTAAGATTAAGCAAATTAATCTATTGGAACC
>JANQTO010000393.1:7424-12214 GCA_030731685.1 Nonlabens sp. | reverse complement strand
TCGGGCAAGTTTTCAAAGAGGAGTTCCATGGCCTTAAAATCTGACCACGGCATGTTTTTAAAGTATTCTTTACGCTTTTCTAAATAACCATTAAAGGGGCTCAACCAGCGCTGCTGGTAGTTTGACTGTTTATGCGTTGTGGGCAATGCACTCACCCATTGTGCAGGGTCTATTTTTATATGGCTATTGAGCTTGAAAAAAGTATCGTAAGCACGGCGCTTACCTACATGGTAGTGAACTTTCGTATGAAATTTACGCAGGTATTGCTTGATTTTTTTGGATACAATCATGCCGCCTATAGTAATCACTAGGTCCGGTTGCAAATCGGCAATCTGGTCGTCTTCGTTTTCTATAGGCGCGATAAGCGTGTCAATTCCCCAAATGATGTTATCGTGAAAAGTGTTTGAACTTACCTCGCTCATGACGAGCACGCTCGGGTCACTCGTAAGAATATCTAAATCATTCTTGTTAAATACTGGCGGATTTAAGGTCGCTAGGATAATGAGTTTACGCTTAGCCGCTTGCCATTGTTCTAAAAATGGTGCAGGCAGTTCAAAATGGTCGTTTTCCAGCACCTCTATGTACTTTATCTCAACGCTAGGCTCGCTCACCGTTCTATAGAGCGGTTCCTCAAATGGAATATTTAAATGCACCGGACCATGCTGTCTTATAGCGGTAGTGAGTGCTTTATTGATAAGTCGCTCATTTGTGGCAATCTTTTCTACTTGAGAAGCTTGCTCGATAAGCTCAAGCTGTGCGTCGTATAGAATGTGATTAGCAAAAACATGCTGCTGTCTTATGGTTTGCCCGTCACCTATGTCAATCTTATGGCTGGGCCTGTCTGCACTTAAAACTACGAGCGGTATCTCGCTATAATAAGCCTCGGCAATCGCTGGGTAATAATTAAGCAAGGCGCTACCACTGGTACAAACAACAGCAACGGGTGCTTGCAGTTGCTGGGCCATTCCCAAAGCAACGTGTGCGGCGCAACGCTCGTCTACAATACTGTAACAGGAAAAATATGGGTCGCTACTGAAACCTATGGTGAGCGGCGCATTGCGACTGCCTGGCGAAATAACAATATGTTGTAGACCGCGTTCCTTAAACAATAAAACAACCTGTTGCGCGTGTATAATTTCGGGGTAATTCATAATACGTAAAGGTACAAACGGAAGGAATATCTACCTCATAACGACATCTTAATCTTTGGAGATGTTCTACTTGAGAAACGCTAATCGCTAACGACGTATATAATGA
Organism: Nonlabens sp.; assembly: GCA_030731685.1. Taxonomy (GTDB): domain Bacteria; phylum Bacteroidota; class Bacteroidia; order Flavobacteriales; family Flavobacteriaceae; genus Nonlabens. Next base: position 10,957 of record JANQTO010000393.1, on the reverse strand, counting down.
TGTTTGTTAACCAAATTAAACTGAAAAAAACTGGTAAATCAATTAAGTAATGAACTCATTGTTCGAGACTTATTAATAGTTTCATTAAGTTCTGCTTGAGCATTGCTTTTTGCAGTGATGCCGCCGCCTACATACACAGTAGCTTCCTTTTCCTTAAGCTCCATACACCGTAAGTTCACAAAATAAAAGGCTCGCTTTTCTAAAGACTTCACAATACCTAAATATCCTGTGTAAAACGAGCGGTCATAATTTTCATGTGCACTTATAAATTCCAGCGCTTGTTGGGTCGGAATGCCGCATATTGCCGGTGTAGGATGTAAAGCTTGTGCAATAGTAGTATGATTTTCAAAAGGAGTACGTGCACTAATCAACGTACGCAAATGCAACAGCGTTCCCGCACGCACGCTTTCTACTGGCGACACTACTAAACCCTCAACACCTGCTGTTTTAAGCGCCTCTACAATATGCTCTGTAACAAATTGCTGCTCTTCAAGTTCTTTAGCACCCCAAACATGCTCCATACCTTTTTGCCATAACGCCGTTCCAGCAAGTGACATAGTCGTCAGTTCATCGCTATCCATTGCAACTAGCGTTTCAGGTGTTGCACCTTGCCACGAACCCACATGTGGATGATAGAAAAAATAACAGTTTGCGGCTGCATACGCATCGAGTATGTTAGCGTATAAATCGGTAGGAGATAATGCTGTTTGAAATGATTGCTTTCGCGAAAGCACTACTTTTTTAAGCGCCCCAGTTTGAAGTGTCTGTATTGCTTTATCAAGAAGTCTCAGGTAGTCTTTTTCCACACTATCTGACAGCGGTGACTCTTGAGACTGTAATACGATTGGGTTGATATTCCAATCAAAGTTTTGCTCTACATCACCATAAATAAAATACTGACTATCATTATTTTGAAATTTTGAAAAAACGCCATAAGACAGGTTGTCATGTGGTGTTTTGTGCAATGTTTTATCGTTTTGAGCGAGTATGGTTACCGTGTTTTCACCACTAAGTCGCAATGCCAAAAACGGCAGATTTTTATCCAGTAAATGTTGCAGGTATGAGAGTACGTTTTCGCGCAAGCGTCTATGTTTTAATCGTTTTTAGGTAACGCTATGGTAGTGAGTTTACATATGGAAATCAGACGGTCATCCTCATCTACTATTTTGATTTCCCAGAGCTGTGTTGTACGACCTTTATGTAAAAATCTAGCTGTGGCAAATACGTGGCCGTCTTTCTTAGACCGTGTATGATTTGCACTAATTTCAAGACCGCGTATGGCAAAATGCTCCGTATCCAGAAAAAGATAACTCGCAGCGCTGCCCACAGACTCGGCTAGGGCAACACTTGCGCCACCATGCAGCACTCCATCTGGCTGGTGAACACGTGGTGTTACGGGCATTTTTGCCGTTAAATAATCCTCTCCTACATCTACAAATGAGATGCGTAGTGTTTCCATAAGTGTATTGCGGCATATAGCGTTGCAACGCTCAAGAATGTGCTGTTTGTCCATATCTTTACCAAAAATACAACCCAAAACGCATACAATGGTAAAAACAGTTAGCTATGAACACCAAAATACGTATGAATTACTCTATCCCATCACCGACCAAACCGAAAATATATGGGTTTGCTTTCACGGTTTGGGATACCTCGCTACCTACTTCAAACGATATTTTACAAAGCTGGATTCTCAAAAAAATGCGGTAATTGTTTTACAGGCACCATCTAAGTTTTATATAGATAAAGGATTTAAAAACGTAGGCGCCTGCTGGTTAACTCGTGTAGATACTGCACAAGAAATGCAAAACAACCTTGCTTACATTAATCATGTGCTTAGACAGGAACGTGTTCTAGAAGACCCAAGACTTGTGCTTTTCGGCTACTCGCAAGGCGTTTCTATCGCTACCCGATTCCTAGCACAACACACGCAACCCATAAAAGCGCTCATCATGCACAGTGGCAGTATTCCGGCTGAGCTGGATGAACAGACCGCAAAACATTTCAAGAAACATTGTGACCGTTTTATACATATTGTAGGGTTACGTGATGAATATTTGAACGATGAGGTTGTAGCTATTGAAAAAAAGAAGTTGGAAATGCTTTTCGGCACGGCATGTGAAATACACACGCCAGATATTACCCATGAAGTTGCAGTAAGCTTACTGGAAGAAATCGCACAAACACTGTAATCTAAGACCCCAAAACTATGGAGCTCATTTTTGCAACGCACAATAAAAACAAATTAATAGAAGTCCAGGCGCTCATGCCTTCGCATATTTCATTATTAAGCCTAACCGATATAGGGCTACATGACGAGATTCCAGAGACTGCCGTTACTATAGCTCAAAATGCAGTCTTGAAAGTGAAATACGTACGGGAACGCTTTGACCTACCTGTTTTTGCAGACGATACTGGGCTGCTAGTTCATGCTCTTGACAACGCTCCTGGTGTCCATACTGCGAGATATGCTGGTGAACAACGAGACAACGATGCAAATATGAACTTGCTGTTAACGAACCTTAACGGTATAAGCGATAGAAGCGCAAGGTTCATCACAGTTATAGCCTTAAGTTCGCAGGATGGAGAATGCCTATTTGAAGGTGTGTGCTCTGGAGTGATTACCAGTGAGCGCATGGGTGATAAAGGATTTGGGTATGACCCTATCTTCATGCCCGATGGTTACGATAAAACGTTTGCACAAATGACATTAACTGAAAAAGGAACCGTAAGTCACCGAGCAAAGGCCTTAGGGAAACTTATTGAATACCTGTCACTTGGACAATAAGTGACACGTAACCAACACAAAAAAGCATTCTAAAACAAGGCATTATCAACAACTTAGCTTAATTTAGCATACCCATTATGAGAACAATTCAATATATATATGCCCTTGTAGTCTTGCTTTTAGTAAGTAAAGCGCATGGTCAGACCCTAACGAGCGACAATACGAACCAGGTAGAAACATTCGTTAAAGGTATTGTAATCAATGCTAAGGATAACCTACCATTAGACAACGTTAACATCGTAAATCTGAACCAGCTTAAGGGGTCCATTTCAAATAACAAGGGAAATTTTAAAATCCGAGCAGCGGTAAATGACACGCTGTTTTTTTCCTATTTGGGCTTTGAAACTATTAACGTTCCTGTAACTGCAGACTGGTTGAAGTATGGTGAAGTAACCATTGCCATGACCGAGCGTAGTATAGCTCTCGAGCAGGTTGTTGTAAATGAAAGCAAGCTTACTGGATATTTAGAAATAGACGCAAAGCGTGCCCCTATTTATACAACTAGACGTTATAGTATCAGCGGCCTACCACAAGCTTATGAGGCTGGCGATGGAAGCTCAAGTGCAATTACCAGAGTGCTAGGTTCTATCTTCAATCCTGCTGACTTTCTATATAATGTATTTGGAAAACGTGGAACGTCCATGCGCAAATTGCGCAAAATAAAAGAGCAAGACGAACTGCGCGTTTTGCTACAAAGTAAATTTGACAGAGAAACGCTTGTAAACTTGCTTCAAATGTTTTGTTG
>JANQTO010000393.1:1304-7414 GCA_030731685.1 Nonlabens sp. | reverse complement strand
AGTAAGTATAGAAGCAATTTTAAGAAATTGTGATTATTCTAAAGAGTTTATAGAAAATTCAAATGACCTTCAAATACTCGATGCGATAAGTGAGTGTTACGAACAATATAAAGTACTTAAACGAAATCAATAATCTAAAAAATGCTACTCTTGAACTTAAAAACATTAGCAATAACTGCATCAGCCATCGCCATGACGGTGTCTTGCGCAACGGGCGTTAAAAAATCGCCAACGAATACCAATCCTAATTCAAGCATCAAAGGTGTTATAGACTACAGCAAGGCAGATGTGATGAAGTATGCGAAGACTATCACATTAGACGAGCTTAAAGATCAACTATACTTTTATGCAAGTGACGAGATGGAAGGTCGCAATACAGGCTATCCCGGACAGAAAAGGGCAGTTGAATATTTGAAAGGTCTTTATTTAGAAATGGGTATTCCTGGTGGCGCAGGTGACGGCGAGTATTTTCAAACTGTTCCCGGAGAATATTTTAAGAAACCAGACCTAAGTTCAGAAAACGTATTGGCATTTATTAAGGGAACCGAACTTCCAGATGAAGTGCTCGTTATAAGCGCTCACCTAGACCACGTAGGTATGGAAGATGGTGTTGTTTTTAATGGAGCTGACGATGACGGTAGCGGTACCATCGCACTCATAGAAATTGCAGAAGCTTTCAAAAAAGCTGCTGACCAAGGTTACGGACCTAAGCGTTCCATATTGTTTCTACACGTCACTGGTGAAGAATTAGGTCTTTACGGCAGTAAATACTATGCTGAACATCCTGTATACCCTATGGCAAACACCATTGCTAATTTGAATATAGACATGATAGGTCGTATAGACCCAAAACGTGAAAAGAAGTCAGACTACATTTATTTAATAGGTAGTGACATGCTAAGCCAAGACTTACACGATGTGTCTGAAACGGCAAATAAGAAGTATATGAATTTGGACTTAGATTATAAGTACAATGGGAAAGAAGATCCAAACCGTTTTTATTACCGCTCTGACCACTATAATTTTGCAAAAAACGACGTTCCCGTTATATTTTATTTCAACGGCACACACGCTGACTATCACAGGGCGACAGACACTCCTGACAAAATTGAATATGAACTGTATCAAAAACGTGCGCAACTTGTTTTTGTAACTGCATGGGAACTTGCAAATGCTGGCAAAAGACCTATGTTGAAGATGTAGTATTTTTGAGACTGGAGAATACGGAGTATAAATTATGGACTTAATGGTCTATTCACATAATGAAAAACGCAACCTTTGCAGGTTGCGTTTTTTTCATTTCTTATAATCTGATTTCAGTTTAAGAAATCAACATATAATGTCAAGTACTACATAAAATTACTCTCAAACCAATCCATTACATTCTCATGGATACGTCCATGAATATTAGAAGTATTGCTAGGCTTAAATGTTTTACCCGTAATTTGCTCATAGAGCTCAATGTATCGAGCACTAACTTCTTGCACATACTCATCGCTCATAGCAGGGACGGTTTGCCCCTTCAAGCCTTGAAAATCGTTTTCTATAAGCCATTGTCTCACAAATTCCTTACTGAGCTGTTTTTGTTGCTCGCCCCTATCCTGACGGTCTTGATATCCCTTAGCATAAAAATATCTCGAGGAATCTGGCGTGTGAATCTCGTCTATGAGGACTATTTTACCTTGTTTAGTCTTGCCAAATTCATATTTTGTATCAACCAAAATAAGCCCGCGTTTTGCAGCCAGTTTCGTACCTCTACTGAACAAGTCACGCGCATATTTTTCGAGCAACGTATAATCTGCTTTTGAGACGATGCCTCTACTGATTATTTCTTCTTTAGATATATCCTCGTCATGGTCACCCATTTCGGCTTTGGTAGCTGGAGTAATTATAGGTGTTGGAAATTTGTCATTTTCCTTCATGCCGTCTGGCATAGGAACACCACATATCATGCGTTTTCCAAGACTGTATTCTCTTGCAGCATGTCCACTCAGGTAACCCCGTATAACCATTTCTATCTTAAATGGTTCACACATATATCCTATAGAAACGTTTGGGTCCGGTGTCGCGATGAGCCAGTTGGGAACGATATCTTCCGTATCCTTCATCATTTGCGTCGCAATTTGGTTGAGTATTTGTCCTTTATATGGAATACCCTTCGGCATTACATGGTCAAACGCGCTCAACCTATCGCTAGCTATCATTACCAGCAGGTCATCATTAATGTTGTAAACTTCCCGCACCTTGCCCTTATAAACAGACTTGATGTTAGGGAACTCAAAATTTGTATCGTTAATTGTATTCGGTAGGTTCATTAATCCTTCTTTTGGTGGTGCGCTAAGTTAGCACTTATGTATTTATTTATTTTTATGGCAAGGTCAAATTTGTTCATTTGGAAAGACCATCAGTCGCTATTTGCGGCATCCATTACTCAGCAATTATTCTTTTTTAAGCAGTGATGCTGTACATTTTACGCTTTCGCGAAAGCGTAATAACTACACTCCTATTGCACTTAATTACGATTCTCAATGGCTCTATAAGCAGCAATAACACGTTTCACGAGTCTGTGACGCATCACATCTTTATCGTCTAGATACATCATGCCTACGCCTTCTACATCCTTAAGTATTAAGAGTGCTTCCTTAAGACCCGAAGTCACACTGCGCGGTAAATCTATCTGTCCTGGGTCGCCAGTGATAAAGAATTTTGCATTCACACCCATGCGCGTGAGGAACATTTTCATTTGAGCATGTGTGGTATTTTGTGCCTCGTCCAGTATGACATATGCATTATCAAGCGTCCTACCGCGCATAAATGCGAGCGGCGCTATTTGAATGGTGTTATTTTCAATATACTGGGCTAGCTTCTCTGCAGGAATCATATCGCGTAGTGCGTCATAAATAGGCTGCATGTACGGGTCCAGCTTCTCCTTAAGGTCTCCAGGCAAAAAGCCTAAGTTCTCACCAGCTTCAACGGCTGGTCTGGTAATAACGATACGCTTTATTTGCTTCTCTTTAAGCGCTCTCACCGCCATTGCTACTCCCATATAGGTTTTACCAGTTCCTGCAGGACCTATGGCAAACACAAGGTCGTTTGTGAAACATAAATCTACCAGCTTGAGCTGGTTAGGTGTTTGTGCCTTTATAATTTTACCTCCAAGACCGTGAACTAATATTTCGCCAGCGCGTGCGCTACTAGTTTGTGGGGTACTGCTGTTGTCAAGCACCCTATCCATATCGTGGACACTTACTTTGTTATATTTTGCAAAATGTTCTAAAAGCACCTGTATACGAGCGTCAAACTCGTTAAGCTGTTCCTCGTCGCCATAGACTTTCATCTGGCTGCCACGGGCAACTATTTTGAGTTTGGGAAATCGTTCTTTTAAATAGGTGAGATTAACGTTCTTAACCCCAAAAAACTCGCTGGGATTAGTCTCGGAGAGATCAATGATAAGTTCGTTCAAAAGCAAAGAATTAAATAGCGTTTTACGTTTATATTTTTTTAGTTTTGTTCTTATAGAAAGAGCGTGTTCTAATGCTGTAAGTTAAGGGCTTTTTTATAGCTTTTTGTAACTGCACTCTTTTTTTTAATTAACAACTTGTACTCGCTTTTTTATGCCCATTATTACCTTAACTACAGACTTCGGTTTAAAGGATCCTTATGTAGGAGCGGTAAAAGGTGCTATTTACAAAGAATTGAGCGATGTGGTTATTATCGATATTTCACACTATATATCTCCTTTCCATATTGCTGAAACTGCCTATGTTATACAAAACGCATATCACAGTTTTCCTGATGGAACCATACATATTATAGGCGTTGATGCAGAGTTAACTCCACATAACAGGCATGTTGTCGTTTATTTGAATAATCATTACTTTATCTGTGCAGACAATGGTGTACTCTCACTCATTGTTAATAAACTAAGACCCGAAAAGATGGTAGAAATTAATATCCACGACCGTTTGGGTTCTAATTTCACAACACTAGAGGTCTTTGTAAAGACTGCCTGTCATATAGCTCGCGGTGGCACTTTAGAGTTGATAGGCAAACCTATATCGGAGCTCAAAGAAATCGCTCCTATTCTTGCAAAAAAAGCCGAAAGCGAGGAAACCATTTACGGTCAAGTCATTTATATAGACAACTATGGCAATGCGGTGACAAATATTACTCGGGAGCTGATTAAAGCCGTAGGAAAAGGGCGCTCTTTTGAAATAGCTGCACGAAGCACAAAATTTAAAGCTATTTATGAACGTTATTCTGATATCGTTTACGCAAACCCTAATAAAGAACAACGCAACGCAGACGGCCTTGCGGTTGCCATTTATAATAGTTCCGACTATTTAGAACTGGCTACCTATAAATCAAATCCATTAACGGTGGGAAGTGCTGCTACCCTTTTCGGGCTGCATGTAGATGCGCCAGTAATAATAACCTTCAGTAAATTATGATTGTACGGATAGTGACCATGCATTTTAAAGAAGATGCGGTAGACGCATTCAAAGAGCTTTTTGATACAAAAAAAGAAGCAATAAGGAATCAGCAGGGTTGTGAACTACTGGAACTATATCAGGACAAAAATGATTTGCAACGATTTAGTACTTATAGTTATTGGGAAAGTGAAGAATCATTGAACGCTTACAGGGAATCAGCATTATTTGCAGAGGTATGGCCTGAAACCAAAGCACTTTTTGATAAAAAACCAGAGGCGACGTCCTTTGTTAAAATACACAGTCTATTATGAAAGCAATCTTTTTAAAAGAACTGCGCAGTTTCTTTACTGGTTTTACCGGCTACCTTGTAATAGGCATTTTTCTTATTTTGAGTGGTCTGTTTCTGTTTGTGTTTGAAGGCGAGTTCAATCTTATAGATTTTGGTTTTGCTGACCTTGCCCCGTTTTTCTTGCTTATTCCATGGCTGTTCATGTTCCTAATCCCTGCTATTACTATGCGCAGCTTTACCATAGAACGTAACTTGGGAACCCTGGAAATGCTTGTGACTAGACCTATTTCTTTGCGGGGACTTATACTAGGCAAATATCTGGGTGCGTTATGCCTCATATGTATTGCACTTGTGCCTACGTTGATTTACGTTTATAGTATTGGTGCACTGGGCGAGGTGCGTAATAATTTGGATTATGGTGTGACGGCAGCCAGCTACATGGGTGCCATTTTACTTGCGACGGCTTATACTGCGATAGGTATATTTTGTAGTAGTGTTACGGGCAATCAGATCGTATCGTTTCTACTGGCAGCGTTGCTGTCTTTCTTTATGTATTACGGTCTTGAAGGGTTAGCTACATATATGGATGGTTCAGATAGCATTACTTCGCTGGGACTCAAGTATCATTATGAAAGTATCGCTCGCGGCGTGCTGGATACGCGCAATGTGATTTACATGTTAAGTATCGCGTTGTTTTTTCTTGCAATGAGCAACGTTACGCTGCGCAATAATCTTGAAAAACGATAACTATGAAAAAAATACTGTTACAAGTTGCTGTACTTATCGTTGCGCTCATATTGATTAATTATGGCTCAGGAAAAATTTATAAAAGACTAGACCTTACCAAAGATAGTAGGTACACACTGTCGCCAGAAGCTATAGACCTTATCAAGAACGTAGATGGCAGTATAAGCATTGATGTATTTCTGGATGGTGATTTACCTGGAGAGTTTCGTAAACTACGCCAGGAGACGAAGCAACTGCTTGAAGAAATGGTTGCCATCAATCCCAACATAAAATTTGATTTTATAAATCCATTAGAAGGTTACAGTGCTGAGGAGTCTGACCAAGTGATTAAAAACTTAATGGGCTACGGTATCAAGCCAGCGCTTGCAAGTGTGCAACAAGCTGGCAAGAATGTAAACGTGACGGTTTTCCCTTATGCCATTATCCTTCACAATGACAAAACAGTTCCTGTACCTCTTTTAAAAACCGTTGCACGCTCCACAGCCGAGGAACGCGTAAATTCTTCCATACAACAACTGGAATTCCAGTTTGCCGACGGATTGCGCAAAGCAACCATCGAAAAAACCAAAACAATCGCAGTGATGCGTGATAGTGGGCAATTAAACGATAAGGAAATAGCTGACTTTATTATGTCATTGCAA
>JANQTO010000393.1:0-1294 GCA_030731685.1 Nonlabens sp. | reverse complement strand
ATATTATCGTGTTGCACCATTTGGAATCGAGTATGTGACCACAACAGACAGCGTGCAGCCTAGCCATGTTCTGAACAGTTTGAAAGAATTTGATTTGGTTATAGAAGCAAAACCTACTAAGGCTTTTAGCGAAACCAAAAACTACGTCCTAGACCAATATGTCATGAATGGCGGTAAACTCTTGCTCGCCGCAGACCCTATTATTATGGAAAATGATAGTCTCGCAAATCCTGACGGGAAAGCTTATGCACTTGCTAGAGATTTGAATATCGATATTTTGCTTTTCAAATACGGGCTGCGTTTGAAAAACGGACTTGTTAAGGACTTGCGATGCGGGCCACTAGCGCTCGCAACAGGTCAAGGTCGCAACACGCAGTATGAAGCATTCGATTGGCCATACTATCCTATTTCCAAATCGTTATCAAACAATCCCATTACTAAAAACCTCGAAGAAGTGAAGTTTGAGTATGCCGGAACCATTGACACCTTAAAGAACAACATTAAAAAAACAATACTTCTTACTACATCCAAGGATAGCCAGACAAAAGTTTTACCGGCAATCATCAATTTAAGTGAGCTTGACGAAGATATAGATCCCCTAGCCTATCGCACAGGTGAACAACCACTTGCTGTGCTTGCCGAAGGTTCGTTTACAAGCGCTTTTAAGAATCTAGTAAAACCTTTCAACCTAAAAGACGGAAAAGATGACGGCGTGCCGAGCTCCATTTTACTCATTGCAGATGGTGACGTTATGAAAAACCAAATAGACCGAGGAAAACCACAAGAACTAGGTTACGATATGCGCACGGGCTCCCTTTTTGGCAATAAAGAATTCTTAATGAACGCGGTTAATTATATGCTTGACGACGCTGGACTTATCAAACTCAGGAACAAAAATATCGTTATTCCTTTTTTGAATCCTAAGAAAGCATATGACGAAAAAACAAAATGGCAACTCATAAACCTTGTGATTCCACTAGTTTTAGTAGCAGGCTTCGGACTATTCTTCAACTATAGACGTAAGAAAAAATATGCCTCCTAAAATATTTTGTAAGCAACCTAGGAACTAGCCGACTCAACAGATGTAAGGCACAAGGCTAGAGTTTAACACTTTGGCATGTAAATTGCAATAATATGTATGAAGGTTATTTTTCATAAGAGTAATTTTCATAAAGTTTTTTGGTTGGTTAGTGGAAAATCCTGAGATGTCGTAAGACTACTCGGGATTTTCTTTTTTAGCACTACTTTTGAATATGAAAAAAATTCTTTTTACGCTTTTGGCGATATGCAGTCT
>JANQTO010000392.1:968-2688 GCA_030731685.1 Nonlabens sp. | reverse complement strand
ACTATGTCCTACACAAGGGCAACTGTGGAATAAATCAAGATGCATAAACATGGTTCTCAAGACCTGTGAAACCACTCACTTTATGGTCTGTGATATGGACATGCTCTGGAATCCCGATTTTTTAAAAATACATTTAAACCAGTTGCCACAAGACCATGCCGTATACTTTACCGTAGGTGTAATGACTCGGCGAGAAAGTGCGCTGCAAAAAAACTTTCATGATTACGCAGTTAAGTTTAATACAAATAGTGAGGCTACGGGTATTACCCTTTTTCCTACGGCACTACTGAAATCTATAAACGGTTTTCGCTTTCGCGAAAGCGAGGTTTACTTTAAGCATCAGTGGCATGCAAAAACGTATCGTAGTACATCTAGTAAACTCCCGTTTCATCCTATTTTAGAGCGTATCAACCATCAGTATTTTTTAATGAATAAATCTTTAGGAAAGGTAAAAGCAAATACGAGTGAGCCATGGGGTTTGTCGTGCGATAAAGTAGCATACAAAAAGCTAGCGAGATGTGTATAAGAGACAGCAACAAAAGAAAGCCTGCATGCTATGCCGCATGTTTTTAAGGATATAGAAAAAGAAACAGTTATACAAGTAGAAATCACATTAGATTCTGACGCAAAAACACTTAAAACGCAACTTAAAAAAGCTTTAGGCAAAAAAACACTTGGTTTTATGAGTTTAGAAGATGTAAACCAGCACCTTCTTGAATACATAGTTTTAAATCACCGTAACTGTCCATATAGCTATGTGCTTAATCATGTAACAGGTGTTATTCTGTTATGTATTCTCATAGATAAAAGCTCATGAAAATCTTACTCGTCTCCATGAATTCTATACACTTCCGTCGCTGGTCAGACCAGTTGCGCAATAGTGGGCATGAGCTTTACTGGTTTGATATTTTGGACCAGGGCTATGCGCCGTCTATGGATTACATGACCCAAATCACGAGCTGGAAAAAGGGGTTTTTAAAAAAAAGAGGTCGTACGTTTATTAAAAACCGATTGCCGCGATTGTACAACGCGCTCGTTCATAAATATGATACGCCTGTAGATATTGCTTTCGCGAAAGCGTTACAAGAAATACAACCAGATCTGGTTCATAGTTTTGCACTTTATGTTTCCTGTGCGCCCATACTATCTGTTATGGAGATAAATAAGCATATAAATTGGGCCTACAGCGCTTGGGGCAGCGATTTGTATTTTTATAGAAACATACCTTCTTATTTAGAAGATATACAAAAGGTATTGCCCAGAATAAACTACCTTTTTACTGATTGTAAACGAGATTACGATATTGCTAGGGAGTTAGGCTTTAACGGTACATTCTTAGGTGTTTTTCCAGGAGGTGGCGGTTATGATTTGTCCCTTTTTGAGAGTCACAAAAAGCCTTTTGAGGAACGTAAAATTATCGCGGTAAAAGGATATCAAAATCGGTCGGGTAGGGCAGTGCCTGTGCTTCAAGCACTTTCAAATATTAACCTGCAATTGAATGGTTACGAAGTTGTCGTATTTGGAGCAAGTGATTCTGCTGTACACGCATTTGAGAAAAGTGATATTTCCACAATACGGGTTTTAGAAAACATAAGTCATGATGAGCTCATTACGTTATTAGGTTCAAGTTCTTTGTATATAGGGAATTCAAACAGCGATGGTATGCCTAACACCTTGCTTGAAGCACTTTGCGCTGGAGCATTTCCTATCCAATCTAATC
>JANQTO010000392.1:0-958 GCA_030731685.1 Nonlabens sp. | reverse complement strand
ATATATTACACATCCAAAACGTTTTAGAAAGGGCACTGCGTAACCAAGAGTTACAAAAAACGGCAATAGCGTATAACGCAACTCACGTTGTACCTAACTTGAAACGAGAGACAGTTCAGAACCTCGTAATGAATGCGTATTCATCGATTAAAATTTAATATAACAGCAACTTATCCCGCCATTTCCCTAAATTTACCCATTAATCCAACCCCATGAAATCCATAGGATTTATACCATTACGTAAAGGCTCCAAGGGTATTCCAGGTAAAAATAAAAAGAAGCTGCTAGGCAGACCATTATTTTGCTGGGTACTGGGTGAGGCTATTGCGTCAAGCCTAGACCACATCTATGTGTATACAGACGATGAAGATATTATAGGCTTTATAGCAAATGAGTATCACTGGACAGACAAGGTGACTGCCGTTATGCGCAGTGAAGAAAGTGCTAGCGATACCGCATCTACAGAATTTGCCATCATGGAATTTGTAGAGCAGCTACATGCTCCTTTTGATTTGTTCTGTTTATTGCAAGCCACATCACCATTTACAACCGCAGTAGATATTAATGCGTGCATAGATGCAGTAACGACCAGCGATAATAAAGACGCAGCGCTTACCGTCGTCAACACACACCGATTTACGTGGGACAAAGACGGTACACCGCTTAATTATGATATGTTTAATAGGCCTCGCCGTCAGGATTTTGACGGATTGCTCATTGAAAATGGCGCCTGCTATGTTACGACGGCAAGTGCACTTTTAGAAAGTAAAAATAGAATAAGCGGCAATATAGCGACGGTTCCAATGTCTGAAGATAGTCTTACAGAAATAGACAGTATCACTGATTGGAAAATAGTTGAAGAACTGCTCGCCGCTAGACTTAAAAAAGCAAAAGGGCAACAACGCATCACGCACCTTGTGCTCGATGTAGATGGCGTTTTCACGGACGGCTGCATATA
>JANQTO010000391.1 GCA_030731685.1 Nonlabens sp. | reverse complement strand
GTGCTGTTGAGTTCGATATCAGCAAGTTTAGGTAGTTGCTTGTTTATAGCAAAATAGATTTTTAAAAACGGCTAGTTTCAAAGGTATATTTCATGCCGTAGGTACTCTTTATAGGATAACCGCGTATCGTGGCAGGATTCCAGGGCTCCTTCATTAAGAGCATGCCTCTAATTGCAGCCTCGTTAGGCGCTTTTCCCATACCGTCCTGAACGCGTATATTACTGATGCTACCATCTGTTTCTACATCAAATAATAGTACAAGGCTTTCTAAATAATCGCTATTACTTATCTCTAGCCGGTCGTAATAAAACATGACGCTTTTGTACAGTTTTCTTTGATATTTGTCCATAGGGATTGTAGGGCTTGCCGTTGTGCGCAACTCACTGTAGGTTGTCGTCTTTCCATTGTTGTAGGCAATGCCCGAGATGAAAATGCCTTTTTCGTAAGTTTCTTCAAAAACAAGTACGCCATTTCTATATCCTTTCCATGTACCCTCAGGATTTGAATCCAAATATCTACCACTCAGGCTGTCTATATACCGTTCAAATTTCCCTTCATAAGATCCGTTATAAAATCCTTCTCCATCCTCAACACCACGCTCACCACTAGCAGTTCTGTAGTAGGTGACATCATGGGGCATTTCGTTTTCGCGCTTTCTGTTTTGGCGATAGGTTTCTCTAAGTTCGCCATTACTAAAATATGAGTTTATTTTTCCCACTACACGGCCATCGCTATAGGTAATTTGTTTTTTAACATTCCCATTTTCGTAAAACCATTGCCAAGTTCCCGTGCGCATTTTCGGATTTTGTTCACTTACGTATCCAGTCACATAGGGTTTTTTGCCAATTTTAGTAAATCGCTCGTGTTTTATGAGGCCTGTTGTGGCATCTGCCTTTGAGACTACCAAATAGGTGTCTTCGATAGAAACTGTTGAGGTATCGTAAATAATATCTGATTCGGTTTCATTCTGAGCAAAGGAAAAGCTCGCTGTAAATAATACAGCTGTAAAAAGTGAACATCTCATATTAACTTTATTAGACTAATTTTCTAAGGCTACAAGTTCGGCAATTCTTACGATAACCTGCGTTGCTTTCATCATACTTTCCACCGGTACATATTCATAAGGACCGTGAAAGTTGTGACCGCCTGCAAAAATATTAGGGCAAGGCAGTCCCATGTAACTAAGCTGTGAACCGTCTGTTCCACCACGTATAGGTTTTATGAGTGGCATGATGCCTAGATCTTTCATAGCTTGCTCTGCAAGGTCTACAATATGCATCACCGGCTCCACTTTTTCACGCATATTGAAATACTGGTCAGTAATAACTATAGTTGCAACTTCACGTTCATACTGCGCGTTCATGTCGGCAACCAGCTGTTCCATGACGAGCTTTCGTGCTGCAAAATGCTCTGCGTCGTGGTCTCTTATAATATAGTGAAGCTCCGTTTTTTCAACGGCTCCTTTCATGTTGTGAAGGTGAAAAAATCCCTGATAGTCTTCCGTATGCTCTGGAGTTTCCATACGCGGTAAGGAGTCTATGAACTCTTGAGCTATATACATGGAATTAATCATCTTACCCTTTGCATATCCAGGATGCACTATTTTACCGTGAATGGTGACGACCGCACCAGCAGCATTAAAATTTTCAAATTCCAGCTCACCTATTTGACTACCGTCCATGGTGTAAGCCCAGTCAGCACCAAATTTTGCTACGTCAAACTTATGCGCACCACGACCTATTTCTTCGTCTGGCGTGAAACCTACTTTTATTGTACCATGCTTCACTTCTGGGTTCTCCAGTAAGTGTTTCATCGCGGTCATAATTTCGGTAATGCCGGCTTTATCGTCAGCAGCGAGTAGGGTAGTACCGTCGGTTGTGATTATCGTTTGTCCTTTATATTGCTTTAAGTCTTCAAAGTAATCGGGAGATAAAATTAAATCGCTGCCTTTGAGCGGGATATCGCCACCGTCGTAATCCTCTATAATTTGGGGTTTGATGTTTTTCCCGGTAAAATCTGGTGTACTGTCAAAATGCGAGATAAAACCTATGGTAGGTGTTTCATGACTCACGTTAGAAGGTAGCGTCGCCATTACATAAGCGTTCTCATCTATGCTTACATCGCTCATACCCATTTCAAGCAGTTCTGCATGCAGTTTGCGTGCTAGGTCCCATTGTTTAGATGTACTGGGCGTAGTATCGCTCGCTGGGTCAGACTCGGTATCTATGGTAATATAACTTATAAATCGGTCAGTAATTTCTTGCTTGTTCATGGTCGTACATTGAGCGGTAAAGATAGTTTAAGTGTTCCGCTTTCGCGAAAGCGTGCACATCAAAAACAATCACGTTATTTAAACTTGCTCAACAGGTATTTACAAACCTGGAAATAAAAAAACGAGCCGTTCTCCCTAAATAACGACTCGTTTATAAAATGCTTGATTAGTTAACCAAGCTTCATTCTGCAACCACTGAAATTACTAAAAACAGTGGTCGCGTTCATCTACCATAACGTTCAAGAGTGATTTTATTTTTTTATAAATTGTTGTGATGCCACCGACCCTTCAACAGTATTAATTTTTAGGATATATATTCCAGCTTGCAGGCTTGCAACGTTTATAGTGGTTTCGTTTGAAACTGCAACTCGTTGTCCCATCATGTTGTATATAGTAGCTTGTTTTAAAATATTGGAACCTGTAACC
>JANQTO010000390.1:12011-12290 GCA_030731685.1 Nonlabens sp. | reverse complement strand
GGCGGCACACCTAATAGCGTAGGAGTTCCACCATACGTAGAACCAGGCGCATGACACGAGGTACACGTCGAGTTACCATCACCCGGCGAACCTGAAAATTGTCCAGGCTGTCCCGACGAGAAGCTCAAGAGAATGA
The DNA here is from genome assembly GCA_030731685.1 of Nonlabens sp. Taxonomy (GTDB): domain Bacteria; phylum Bacteroidota; class Bacteroidia; order Flavobacteriales; family Flavobacteriaceae; genus Nonlabens. The sequence goes on along the minus strand of JANQTO010000390.1, from coordinate 12,154 downwards.
GCAAACCCACTGGAATTGCCGTTAATAGACTGTAAAAAGAGTAGTTGTTTTTCATAACGTGATTTTATTGTTTTTCTATTATTGCTTGATCAATTTTAATTTCTTGTAAAAGGTCGTCGTAACCCATGCATCTACCTTTCACG
>JANQTO010000390.1:635-12001 GCA_030731685.1 Nonlabens sp. | reverse complement strand
GAATCTTGCTGTGAAGTGACTGTACCGGTAATATTAATTACCTGATCCAGCGCTCGTTTATCATTTTCAACATCGGCATCCTGAAAAACGGCTAGCAGAGCAGCCGCCGTATAACTTGCTGTAGCATCAGTGGCAGCTACATCGCGATGTTCCTTATACACGTAGAAGTACGTAATAAGTGCTATGACGGTAGCTGCAATTAAAAAAATAAGTAAGACTTTTTTCATAAACATGACAAATATCATTGTAAAATATTACAAATTACTCACAATCAAGCTATATTTAACGAAAAATTGTTCACTAATGAAACAAATTATTTCTACCGTATCGTTTATAACTGTTCTATTTCTAACTAGTTGCACTAGCACAAGTCCTGATGACCTGACCGAGGAACTTGCAGCTGGAACAGTCGTGAAATACGACACGCAAGTTGCACCCATAATACAAAGCCAGTGTCTTTCCTGCCATAATGGACCTAATGCAAACGGCGGCTTGAGATTGGAAAATTTTACTCAGGTACGCAACTCAGCACAAAGCGGTTCGCTTATTGATAGAATTACGAGAGACGCATCAGACCCTTTGGTTATGCCATTAGGTGGTCGTCTACCACAAGCTACTATTAACATCATCCTTCAATGGCAGGCTGACGGGTTCTTAGAAAATTAATCATATGAACAAGTTTATTTTAAGTTTATTAGTTTGTTGTGTGTTCGCTTTCGCGAAAGCGCAAGACCGCATATTTACTAAAACGGCAACCATAGAATTTAAAGGTTCCGTACCATCATTTGAGCCCATTGAAGCCGTAAACAAAAGTGGTACTGTGGTGCTGGACACAAAGGGCAATCTCCAGGCACTGGTACTTATCAAAGGTTTCAAATTTCCCGTAGCTTTGATGCAAGAGCATTTCAACGAGAATTATATAGAAAGTGACACATATCCAAAAGGTGTGCTCAAAGGAACGCTAGCAAACTATGCCGCTGTTACAACTGGCAATAAGGCCACTTATACGTTTAACGGAACGATGGAATTGCACGGCGTAACTAAAAAGGTTTCTTTTCCTGTGACGCTCACTAACAAAAACGGTGTGGCTATAGATGCTGCATTTAATTTAAACCCGACAGACTATGACATTACCATACCGAGCATTGTGCGCAAGAAAATAGCAAACGAAATACAGGTAAACGTTCACGGTGACTTGAAATAGGACGATTTATTATAAGTAAAAAACCAGCTTTTCAGCTGGTTTTTTTTGTGCGCGGTGTTTAAATGCGTTTTATAATTTCTTAGGATTTAATTCCTCAAAGAAAAAATCGTCGTTAGGAACGTCAAAGCTGAAACCTGTGACCTTATCGTAAGCATCGGTTTCTATTTTTAGAGTTCCAAAACTGAACCATGCCTGTGGCTCATTCCAAGCAATCTCATACACGTCGTAATGAAAATGCTTAAGCTTGGCATTTAATAAAGGCGTGTGTTCCCAAAGCAGATTGAGCTCACCGTTCATTTCCTTGATTTCAAAATTGCCATAGATAGGTGTATGATACGTGCCCGTAATTTTCTCTTTGCTTATTCTAGGCTTCGTTCCATTTACTTGCAATGCTTTACGGTCTGCGATGCGCGTATCTTCTTTAACGCCGGCGTCGTAAGAATCCAACATTTCTTTGCTCCAGTCTTTTTTATCTCGATTTAAAAATCTATCAAATATGTAATATGCAATCGCATTTGTAGGAGCTTTTACGCCGTTAGTGAGAACGACTACGCCTAGTTTTTCGTCTGGTAGCATTTGTACAGTAGAAATCATGCCGTCGTAACCACCGCCATGTCGCACGCGATAATGGCCGTGGTAATCGCCCATGAACCATCCTAATCCATAACCTGAATATTGCGAACCTGTGCTGTTTCTGGTGATTTGGTTTACGGGAAATGGGTTGTTTACGTTCCACATTTTATTACGGCTGGCCTTTGTAAATAGTGTGTCTGTACCATTCATACCATGATTCATATTAAGAATCATCCACTTACCCATGTCGTGTACACTAGAAATAATACCGCCTGTAGACTGCACATTATCCCATCCTACCCAAGGAATAGTATAGTTCTCTCCGTTTTTCATGGCGTGTGGTGTAGCGACGTTTTTATTAGCTCCAAAATCTTTCACACTCACAACGGTGTTGCTCATTTCCAGTGGCTTGAGAATGCGCTCGGTAACATTTTCCTTGAAACTTTTACCCGTTACTTTTTCTATTAAATCACCTGCTGTTATAAACATGAGGTTAGAATAGCCATAACCAGCTCTAAAATCATAAGCTTGTGGAACAAACTTGATGCGGCGCACAACTTCTTCTGTACTCAAGGTAGATTTGTACCATATCCCGTCGCCAGAGAATGTGCCTAATCCCACGTTATGACTGAGCAAGTCTGCAACAGTGACCATACCGCTGATAGTAGGGTCGTATACTTCAAAATAAGGAAGATACCGCTGTACCTTATCGTCCCATTTTAGTGTTCCTTCTTCAACTAGCTGCGCGATGATTGCAGCCGTAAAAGCCTTAGTATTACTGGCTATGGCATATAGTGTATGCTGATCTGGTGTGCCACCAGTTTCTACGTTCATCGTACCAAAACCCTTTTCATAAACAATCGCGCCATCCTTAACTATGGCAACACTAAGCCCAGGAATATTCCAGTCTTTTTGCGTCTGAGAAATGTAACGGTCTAGGTCTTTGTAATTTACTTTTTGCGCAAGTGAGGTTATCGTAAAGCCCAAAAAAACGAGGAGTAATATTTTTTTCATGAAAACATATTTGTGCTCTAAGGTACGGGTTGTTTCGCTTTCTAACAAGGTTAGAAGTTTATGCCGCTGCATAGCGGTACGAAAGCGAAATATAAACGCCTACCCATTGTTTAGAAAATAAACGTGTTTTATTGGAACTTTGATTGTGAAGCTTTCAACCTATTGATGATGCGGTTCTCAACGGGAAATGTCATCCACAAACCTATGATGCCTAAAAACAGCAAACTTAACACCGTATTTGTCTTTGCATGTTCCTGTCGCGGTGATACATTGAGTACGTACCAAATGGCATAAGCTGTTATGGGGAACCCGAGAACGCCTAAGTAGAGCCAACTAAATTCCGTACCTACTAATTGAAACAAATATTCACGGAACCCAAATCGCAACACATAATATAGGACAAAATTAACTGTGTATGTGATGATTAAAGCACGTAGCAATCGGGCATGTTTGAGAATGCGTTGTTCTTTAGTGTTTTCCATTATGGTTTTTACCAAATATAAAAAATAGCTACAAAAAAATCAAGACGCTTAATAACTGTTAAGCGTCTTGATAGTTTGTAAAAGCGATTTACTGCCTTTTTTATTTACTCAAATACATCCTGCGACGGCTGTATAAGTCGTAGAATGCGTCTTCTTTTAAATCTTTAATGAAAAGTATACTCTCGCCAGTAGATTTCATTTCTGGCCCTAGGGCTTTATTTACGTTCGGGAATTTATTGAACGAGAATACCGGTTGTTTGATAGCATATCCTTCAAGCTGCGGATTAAAATTAAAATCCGTCACCTTGTTGTGTCCTAGCATCACTTTGGTGGCATAATTCACGTAAGGTTCTTTGTAGGCTTTGGCGATAAATGGTACAGTTCTACTCGCTCTAGGATTTGCCTCAATGATGTAGACAAGGTCGTCCTTAATGGCAAACTGTATGTTTATAAGACCTACGGTCTCAAGAGCCAGCGCTATTTTCTTAGTATGGTCTTTAATTTGTTGCATGACCAAGTCACCTAAATTAAAAGGTGGTAGCAACGCATTTGAGTCGCCAGAGTGAATACCACAAGGCTCTATGTGTTCCATGATTCCTATAATGTACACGTTTTCACCATCGCATATCGCATCAGCCTCTGCTTCTATCGCGCCGTCTAGGTAATGGTCTAGCAACAGTACATTGTTAGGGATTTTACGTAAAATGTCTACAACGTGCTCCTCGAGTTCCTGCTTGTTTATAACGATTTTCATGCCTTGTCCACCGAGAACATACGATGGCCTTACCAGAATAGGAAAATTAAGGTGTTCTGCTGCTTTTAGCGCCTCGTCCGGCGTTGTAGCCGTTGCAAATTCAGGATATGGAATATTGTTCTCTTGTAAGAGTCTTGAAAACTCTCCGCGGTCTTCGGCGAGGTCTAGCGCTTTGTAGCTTGTGCCCATAATCTTTATACCGTAACGGTCTAGTTTCTCTGCAAGTTTTAAAGCAGTTTGACCGCCTAGTTGCACGATGACACCTTCAGGTTTTTCATGACGAATGATATCATAAATATGTTCCCAAAAAACGGGTTCAAAATAAAGCTTGTCTGCCGTGTCAAAATCTGTAGAGACGGTTTCTGGATTACAGTTTATCATAATGGCTTCGTAACCGCATTCTTGTGCGGCATAAACCCCATGTACGCAGCAGTAGTCAAATTCTATACCTTGACCAATACGATTAGGACCTGAACCTAGAACAATGACCTTTTTCTTGTCTGAAACGACGCTCTCATTTTCTACAAATCGTTTGCCGTCTTTGGTTTCAACGTCGGCCTCAAACGTGGAATAGTAGTATGGTGTTACTGCGGCAAATTCGGCTGCGCAGGTATCTACTAATTTATAAACGCGGTTCACGTTCATTTTTTCGCGTAAGCTATATACTTCACTTTCTAGACAGCCCAGCATATGCGCTATTTGTCTATCTGCAAATCCTTTTTGTTTTGCTTCCAACAGTAAATCACGTGAAAGTGTTTCTTTTTTGTATCCAGAAATTTCTTTTTCTAGGAAATAGAGCTCTTCAAACTGCCTAAGAAACCACATATCTATGCGTGTTATTTCGTGAATACGCGATAATGAGATACCCATGGCGATAGCGTCATAAAGAGCAAAAACTCTATCCCAACTCGCATTAGTAAGCTTTTCAATAACCTGATTATAATCGGTATACCCTTTACCGTCTGCTCCTAGTCCATTGCGCTTGATTTCAAGGGACTGTGTTGCTTTGTGCAATGCTTCCTGGAACGAACGTCCTATTCCCATCACCTCACCTACAGATTTCATTTGAAGTCCCAGCGTGCGTTCTGCACCTTCAAACTTATCAAAGTTCCAACGCGGTATTTTTACGATTACATAGTCCAAAGTTGGCTCAAAAAGGGCGCTTGTTGAACCTGTAATTTGGTTATTGAGTTCGTCCAGCGTGTAGCCTAACGCAAGTTTTGTTGCAACTTTGGCAATAGGGTAGCCCGTTGCTTTAGAGGCAAGTGCACTACTACGACTCACACGCGGATTAATTTCTATTGCGATTATATCTTCGGCCTCGTCTGGGCTTACTGCAAATTGCACGTTACAACCGCCAGCAAACTCTCCGATACTACGCATCATGAGTATCGCCATATCGCGCATGCGCTGGTAGGTTTTGTCTGAAAGTGTCATTGCTGGGGCTACTGTGATAGAATCACCTGTATGAATACCCATCGGGTCCATATTTTCTATGGTACAAATAATAACTACGTTATCATTATCATCACGCAAAAGTTCTAATTCATATTCCTTCCAACCCAGTAACGCCTTGTCTATAAGAACTTCATGAATCGGTGATGCTTCGAGTCCACGTGTAAGTAGTTCCTCAAACTCAGCCTCATTATGTACAAAGGAAGCTCCAAAGCCACCTAGTGTAAATGATGGTCTAATTACGAGAGGAAAACCAAATTCCTGAGCAATTTCCTTACCCGTAAGCATTGATTTTGCGATAGCAGCAGGTGCCACCGGTATGCCAATTTTTGTCATTAAAGCCTTAAACTTATCACGGTCTTCCGTAACATTTATCGCCTCAATGTCTACCCCTATTATTTCTACATTATTGTCTTCCCAAATACCTTTTTGGTCAGCCTCTATACAAAGGTTGAGTGCTGTCTGTCCGCCCATGGTAGGTAGGACGGCGTCTATTTGTGGATGCTCTGCTAATATTTTACGTAGGGAATTTGTGTCTAGCGGCAACAGGTAAACATGGTCTGCCATACTAGGGTCAGTCATGATAGTTGCTGGATTTGAATTTATGAGTATGGTTTCAATACCATCTTCACGTAACGACCTAAGGGATTGTGTTCCAGAATAGTCAAATTCACAAGCTTGCCCTATGATAATAGGTCCGCTTCCTATAATTAAAATTGATTTGAGGTCTTTTCTTTTTGGCATGGTACTAGTTTGATGTAGGAGTTTAAATATAGGTATAAAAAAAGGCGTTACTTCTAAAAAAGTAACGCCTTGTAAATTTAATGGGATAGAGTCATTATCTCTTGTGTCTAGTTTCAGTAGATACAGATAATTTTTTGCGTCCTTTTGCTCTACGACGAGCAAGAACTTTACGACCGTTTGCTGAAGCCATACGCTCTCTGAAACCGTGTTTGTTTCTTCTCTTTCTCTTACTTGGTTGATATGTTCTCTTTTGTGCCATAGCTTTAGGTCTGTATCTGTATAAATAAAAGGCTTACTGCCTCATTTTTTAATCGGGTGCAAATATACCAAGTCTTTTAATATGTACAAGCCCTATTTATCTTTTTTATATTCTTTTTCAACAATTGTTGAGAAAGCATGTTCATAACCTATAAAGATTAAGATTAAAACTACCTGTAAATGAGCAAACTTACCTGCATCTATTGCAGCAAATTTGCGGCTATTAAAAATTTCCTGTCATAGAATCTTTACAAACCGACTACCTTATCGCGATACAAAGCCAATAATCTATTAAAATAACAACCCACCACCTATTCCTATTGTATTTTTGCAGTACCATTTATGAAGAAAATAGCATCTAAAACACTTGAAGATTTAGAATTTGTAACCGTGCTCAAGCAAGTAGCAGCGCGCTGCGTGACAGACAACGGTAAAGCAGCCGTGCTCGACGTCACACCATCTGTGCGCAGGGAAACGGTTAAACGCTGGTTGCAGGAAACCCATGAGTATCTCTACTCCTTTAGTACAGAACATAGCATCCCTAACCATGGATTTGATGCTATAGAAAAAGACCTACAGTTACTGGGTATAGAAAATAGCACCTTAGATAAAGATAGCGTGCGCAGGCTTGCTGGCGTAGTGCGCAGTGTAAATGAGCACATACGATTTTTTAAAAAGGTACAAGGTGTATTCCCTACGCTCTATTATCGTACAGAACAGGTGCCGGACAATAGCTACATTCCACAAGCGGTAGATGCGATTATTGACAAATTTGGGGAGATTAAGGACGATGCATCTGTAGACCTCAAAAACATACGACGTGGTATTGCAGAGATTAGAGGACAGCTCAACGGCAGTTTTGGCGCTGCGCTCTCGCACTATTCACAACTCGATTATCTCGACGATATACGCGAAACCGTGGTAGACAATAGACGTGTACTTGCCGTAAAAGCCATGTATAGACGCAAGGTTAAAGGACGTATTTTGGGCAGTTCTAAAACTGGGAGTATTGCCTACATTGAGCCAGAACGCGTATTGATGCTTTCGCGAAAGCTGGACGAATTAGAGCTCGAGGAACGTGAAGAAATTATGCGTATTCTTAAATTGCTTACTGATAGTTTGCGACCGTTCCTAGAACATTTTAAAGAGTGCAGGGAATACCTAACTGGAACCGATGTTATCGCTGCAAAAGCAAAGTATGCGCGCAGTATGGACGCCGTGCTACCGTTACTGGTAGACCATTTTGAGGTGGAACTTGTAAATGCTTTTCACCCGTTGTTGTTTTTAACAAATAAGGAACGAAAGGAAAAGACCTATCCGCAATCTATACAACTATCTACCGAACAACGTATTATCGTTATATCTGGACCTAATGCCGGTGGTAAATCCATTACCCTAAAGACCGTAGGACTTTTACAGGTTATGATTCAAAGCGGTATGCTTATACCCGTTCACGAAAAAAGTAGGGTCTGTATTTTTGAACATATCCTGACCGATATAGGCGATAACCAAAGCATAGACAATCACCTGAGTACCTACAGCTACAGACTTAAAAACATGCGTAAGTTCCTGAATAAGGCAAACGATAAAACCTTGTTTCTTATTGATGAATTTGGTACCGGTTCAGACCCAGAATTAGGTGGCGCACTGGCCGAAAGTATGCTGGAAGAAATGCACGACCGCAAGGCTTACGGTATTATCACCACGCATTATACAAACTTAAAGATGCTTGCAAATGAAACTGCCGAAATGGTCAATGCAAACATGCTCTTTGATTCCAGAACGCTGGAACCTATCTATCAGCTGCAAATGGGTGAAGCCGGTAGCTCCTTTACCTTTGAAGTTGCTCAAAAAAATGGGATACCCTACTCGCTTATTAACAAGGCAAAGAAAAAGGTCGAACGTGGTAAAATACGTTTTGACAAATCTATCGCAGCCTTGCAAAAAGAGCGTTCTGACCTACGTCGCAATAATGAGTCCCTGCGTGAAAAAGAAACTAAAGCACAGCAAAAAGCAACAAAACTAGACGATACGCAAGAACGTATCCAACAAAAGCTTACCGATTTTCAGGAGCTTTATGACGGATATCAGCGGTTTGTGCAACTGGGTAAAAAGTTTGATGCTCTTGCATTATCCTTTCAAAATAGTAAGCAAAAGAAAAAGCTCATTGAAGAGCTTATGAAACTTGTCATTACAGAGAATGTCAAAAGACTACCACCGCCCAAAAAAGAAAAGCCAGCTGCTAAAAAAGAGAGCTTAAAACAGCAACAGGTCGAGAAAGAAGTTATTAATGAGGTTGCAAAAATAAGAGTCGAGAAAAAGCTTACGAAACAAACCGTTAAGCAAACCGCCGAAGTTGTAAAAGCAGAGAAACCTTTTAAATTGAACGACCGCGTGCGCATCATCGATTCTAAATCCATAGGAACCATAGACTCGCTGGAACGCGGTAAAGCGGTTGTGAATTATGGTGTTTTCACGACCACCATAAGTACAGACCAGCTAGAGCACGTGCAGAAAAAATAAGATGGGTAAGATGAACGATATCATTCTATTTGACGGTGTTTGCAATCTTTGCAATGGCGCTGTCACGTTTATAATTAAGCGAGACAAACACGATACCTTCCGTTTTGCGGCATTGGAAAGTACCATTGGTCGGCAATATCTAGAAAAACATGGCATTGATTCCTCAAAGATTGATAGTATTATTTTGATACGTGGCGACCACGCTTTCGCGAAAGCGGAAGCAGCACTACATATTGCACGCAAAATGACTGGTCTATGGCCTATCTTATACGTTTTCAATGTACTACCTAATGGATTACTGAATTTATTCTATGACTTTATTGCAAGAAATAGGTACTCGTGGTTTGGCAAAAAGGAAAGCTGCATGATACCCACGGCAGAACTGCGTTCAAAATTTCTTCATAATTAATTTTAACTTTGATTCATAAAACCGCTGAGGATTGTATTTTTAGAGATTGATTTACAACCTAAAACCAATCCTTTGAAAAATATAAGTATTGCAGCAATTGCGTTTGTCCTTTATGCAGCCGTTTGCGTATTTATCTTTAGTACCTTCTGGAACGAAAGTGATAAACTTCATCATACACCCAAATCTACGGTAGACCCAAACGAGCAAGTTTTAAAAGAACAGGCTCTGTTGCGCAAACAAGATTCTCTAAATAGATTAGAAGAATTGCAAATAGCTATGGACACTTTTACTGCTGTAGACGAGCTTGCACCCGAACTTTCTATGGCCACTCGTATCGCGGCACTCACTACTTCTACAGCTAGCGACATCTATAAACCTGCATTGTTTAATATTACTGATTTAAACAATAACGTAAAATTTGCGTGCAACGACCAAGCCATCATATATTTAAATAGCCCCAAGGTTAAAATACCTACTGTATGTATGAATTACGGGTTGTTTATCAAGGATTATTTAAAGAAATCACCTGACGCTAAATTAATGATAATAGGCAGCAGCGGCGCCGGTGAAGCATCAAGCCTAGGTAAGAAACGAGCTGAATTTATTAGAAACCTATTAATGGGTATCGCAATAAACCCGGAGCAATTACAGGTAGCAAGCCGTATTGAGAATATACCCTATGAACTAGGCAAAGCTGACGGTGGTATTAAAATGGTGCTTCTTGAGATGAACGCTAGTAACGCAGCACCAGCGATTGATGATACTGTCGAAACAGCAAGTATAGCGAAATCCACCACACAACCATTTGAATACAAGATGTTTACTTCTGGATATCAAGGAGATTTCTATTATGGTGACCAGAGCGCTACGAGCTACATCGCATCATTAAAAATCTTTTTAAACAATAACATTTCTAAAAAAGTAAATATTCTATCCTACACAAATTCTGTAGGAAGCGCGTCTGACAACATGGAACTTACTAAACAGAACACCGCGGCGATGCGCAAGTTAATGCTAGAGGCTGGTATTCCTAAATCACGCATTATCGTTATGCCACAAGGAGAAGCTCCACCCGAAACTAATAATGGTAAGCGATGTATGGTCATCACCGTAAAATAAAACAATAATGGATTCAACTACCGTTTATATCACTTTAGTAGTCATGTTGCTAGGTGCTTTTTTGATTGGTCTATTTTTTGGCGCTCAGTATTTTGGGTCTCCTCAAAGTCACAGTTTGAAATTACACAATGAAAAAACCGAAAACAGAAACACAACAAAAAGCTCCAACAACAAAGACAGTTCAAAAGATAGGTTAGACATGCACGACCTACAACCTGGTGGCATAAGAGCCACATTGACCAGAGACCGCGCAGGTTCGATGACCAGTAAGGCTCGTATGGACATCGTAGAGAGCAAACTAGATTTTGACCGTTTAGGACGTTGTGAACTACGCAATGCAGACGACTTTAAGAAAATAGTGGGAATAGGTCCATTTGTTGAAGAAAAACTAAATGAAATAGGTATTTGCAGCTATCAGCAACTTGCAAATATGACCGAAGCAGACATGGACGCTATTACCACACTCATTGAATTTTTTCCTGGACGTATCTCTCGTGACGACTGGCGAGGTCAGGCCGCAGAACTAATGAAGTCCTAACCTAAGACACTATTGCATAGCTATCTCAAAATAGCTTCACCGCTGTTAGTTATTAATACAGCTACCGACCATAACCTTTTACAAAGCTTTTTTTATATAGTACTACATGTCCAAACTTCCCGAGAAGTATAAATTCATAGACCTTTCTGACTACGGTAGACCTTTTGGTAGGTTCATTGCAAAATCACTAGTAAGTACTAGGTTCACACCTATAGACGTTACGACATCGTTCATAATCGCTGGGTTATGCGCTGTGGTATTCGGTGCTGCCGTATCTCCAGCAGGGGGCTGCC
>JANQTO010000390.1:0-625 GCA_030731685.1 Nonlabens sp. | reverse complement strand
CTATAGATGTAACCACTTCTTTTATAGTAGCGGGGTTATGTGCCGTAATTTGTATATACAATCAGTGGTTTCTCGCTGCTGCCCTTTTCATTATTTTAAAGTCTATTCTCGATGCTGCTGACGGCGAACTTTCCCGTCTTAAAAACACGCCTTCCTATACCGGTCGTTATTATGATTCTATTGCAGACCTCTTATTAAACGCCTTAATACTCACAGCCATTTGTTATGTGACAAATGGCTCTTATTTTTTAGCATTTATTGCGTTTTTGGGCTTACAATTACAAGGAACAGTGTACAACTATTATTACGTCATTTTACGCACCAGTGTTGCTGGTGATACCACGAGCCGCATTTTTGAAAACATAACGCCTGTTGCACTTGCAGGAGAATCACAGCGCAGCGTAAACATCTTCTACGGACTTTACGTCGTTCTTTATCGTGGTTTTGACAAGGTCATTTACTTTCTCGATAAAGAAGCCATGAATGGAAATAACTTTCCGAAATGGTTCATGACCATGGTCTCCATTTTCGGTTTAGGATTTCAATTGCTGGTTATGGCCATTATGCTCGTATTGGGCTGGGCACATCTTATCATTCCAGTAATTCTAGTGAGCTCCTTTTTGAT
>JANQTO010000389.1 GCA_030731685.1 Nonlabens sp. | reverse complement strand
CCATCACCATCTGGTTGTGGGTCGCCTTGTCTGTTTAACCTGTCTAAGTTAAAAACGCGTATTAAGGTTGTCTGCTCCACATCTGGAGGTAGCGGTACTGCTGGATTTGTTATAGTACCAGCTGCAGGCGTTATGTAATTTAACTCTGGTGGGAATTGATAAAATATATTAAGTTTAAAATCTTCTTGAGCCAGCTGAAATCCACCTAGATTATAAATGTTCTTCATCATCAAGTCCCATAGCGGCTCACTTACGTTTGTAAGATTACTTTTGAGAAGTTTAACAACAAGATTTTGATTATTAACGGGCGGCTGGTTTGCATTTGGATTTGCTATAACTTCGGTCGCAATAACACCGTCGTTTGCAAATTCACCTACTTGGTACACTTTTCCATTAACCGTATATTGAAAAGCCACTGCAAGTACTTCATCATTATTCAATCGCTGTCTTAAAGAGATATAGCCTAATTGTGTATTAAGCGTATATTCTTGCGCCGTAAGTTTGCGCGCGTTTTCTAAGGTTACGTAATCAAACCCTTCATTTACAGTTACCCCGCCAAAACCTGCTTGAACAGTCGCGATATCCCTTATCTGGTTGTTGAGAACAGTTTGCGTACCAGAATTTATTCCTAACGGGTTAAAATCGTTATTGCCATTGTCTGGAAAAGCATTAGGTTGTGCATTTATAAACCCCGGCGGAACGGCGTCTAGCCCTATGTTAGATGGTTCAGATTCTCCTATGTCTTGAATAGCTACAAGGTTACGGACATCTTGGGTGCGGTTACCGCGGTTTGTTATCCAAACTTCGGCCCTTGTGATTTGTATGTTCGTATTGATAAACGGGTAGCTTGCAAGCGAGGTGTCGTAGTTATCCCTAAAATAATGCGATAAAAAGTAGTGCCTGTTCTCATCATAATCAAGTGAGAAAAAGTCAAAATCGTTAACGCTCGCACCACCAGCGGCCTGTACCGTTCTAGACTCTGACTGCTGCTCAGAAAAAACAGAGGTTATTCTCGTCTTACCAAATTGCAGTTCTGTCTTGATACCAAATAAGGACTGTGCTCCACGTATAAGCTGCGAGTTCAGCGGCATGGCTATGTTACCGACCTCGATACTTTGGAGAATATCATCTTCGGTAGGTTTGTAATCTAACTTAATTTGGTTTTGAAAGTTAAAGGTACTTTGCGTGTCATAATTTGCATTTACGCTCAGTCGCGTTCCTACTTTACCAATAAGGCTCAAATTGATACGCTGGTTAAAGTCAAAGGTTAGGTTTTGCCTGTTTCTCGGTGAGAAACTAGGGTTGTCGCTTCTATTAAATAGCAGCCCTAAATCAACCTCTACAGAACCTTGCGGCACCACCGATATTTCTGTACCACCAAAAAGTGATTCAAAAAAAGCAGAGTTTACATAAAAGTTAGGCAATAAATTCTTTTGCTTTTTCTTGTCCTCCTCAGTCTTGCCTGCGAGGGCCTTGTACTTTTCCCTGAAATAATTGCGCATTTGCTCTTTGAGCACGCGGTCTAGATATTCTTCTCTGGTAAGAATGAATGGGTAGTCTACGTTAAACCCTGCAAATGTGCTGGAATAAATGTAGCGGTCCATGTTTGCATCATAAACATAGAGCGTTGTTATACTTGGCGGGTTAGGTAATACCAGCTTGCCCAGTCGTTCTCCAGTTTTGGTTGTGTCTTGTGGTGTGGCTTGTGGGTCTTGCGCTTTCGCGAAAGCGAAAACCATAAAACATAATAACACCGTTACATACTTGCGTATCAATTTATAACTCAATATCAATTTCTATAGCTGTTTTAATGCTTCCTTAATAATGCGCTCCACGGTAGCTTCTGGCTCAGCTGTGAGAATCTTCTCAACAACTTTTTGGGATTGTTTGCGCAAATACCCCAACGTCTCCAAAGCAGATAACGCTTCTTCTTTTCCTAAATTGCTTGAAAACATAGAAATCTCTGTGTCTCCCAGCACGGTCAGTATTTTATCCTTCAAATCTAAAATCACTCGCTGTGCAGTTTTCGCTCCTATTCCCTTAACACTCTGAATAGTACGAACATCACCACTTGCTATGGCGTTTGCCAGCTGTTGTGGGTCCAGGCTACTTAACATAACCCTAGCGGTGTTAGAACCTATACCCGAAACCGAAATAAGTAACTTAAAAACCTCACGCTCTGACTTTTCCATAAATCCATAGAGCTTCTGAGCATCTTCACGCACTATCATATGCGTAAAAACCTTAATATGCTCGCTGTTAGGAATTAAAGAATAGGTATGTAACGAGATTTCGACAAAATAGCCTACACCACCGCAATCTATAATAAGGTCGGTATGGTTTTTTTCTACTAGTTTACCCTGAAGTTGCGCTATCATTTATCGGAAAAAGGAATTTGCCCAAATATACTAAGATCTATTCACCAAATGTTAATTAATTCTAAACGTAAATGTCAAATCTCAAAAACAAAGTTCAGAGTTCAGAGTCTAGAGTTCAAAATCTCAAATAGCAAACTTTTAATTCTGATTTCTGAAAAGAGGACCTGAACTCTACAGTAAATGAAAAGAACAAAAAAATGCTCCTTCCCTTAGGGAAGGCTGGGATGGGATTTAACGCTCGGGTAATTGCAAGTTCCAAATTCAAGGTCTCATGTCTCATCTCTCATCTCTCATCTCTAACTTCTTACTAGTAAACTTAAAAAATTAA
>JANQTO010000388.1 GCA_030731685.1 Nonlabens sp. | reverse complement strand
TGATTTCATTAGTTTGGTATTTTGTTTTTTCAAAATTACGGCTTTTGTTTTTAGTCTGTTTAGATTTTACAGCTGGCAGTCTCAATTTTCAGTCTCGGTCGCAGTCGCAGTAGCAGTAGCAGTCGCAGTCTCCATCTCATCTAGAAATTAAAAGCTCTGAATCATTAATAATAAATTGCAGAAAAGTATTAGCCTAGAGAAGAACTGTAAACTGCTCACTGTGACTGCTCACTGCTCACTGCCAACTGCCAACTGCCAACTAAAAACCTGCACCTAAAAATAACTACCGTTAACCTATCTTTGCACGCTTAAATTAAATCCTGATTATGAACCTTTCTGAACAAGAAATCGTACGTCGCGAGAAGCTCGCAAAACTGCGTGAGATGGGAATAGACCCGTATCCAGCAGCGCTTTATCCTGTAAATAATACAACCGCAAAGATTAAAGCCGATTTCAAGGAAGATAAACAGGTTATTATTGCAGGTCGTCTTATGTCACGCCGCATACAAGGTAGCGCCTCGTTTGCTGAGTTGCAAGATGCTGACGGCCGCATACAAGTATATTT
This sequence comes from Nonlabens sp., assembly GCA_030731685.1. Taxonomy (GTDB): domain Bacteria; phylum Bacteroidota; class Bacteroidia; order Flavobacteriales; family Flavobacteriaceae; genus Nonlabens. Next base: position 2,153 of record JANQTO010000388.1, on the reverse strand, counting down.
TAACCGCGACGAGATTTGCCCTGGTGAGGATAAATCACATTATAACGACGTTTATAAAAAACTACTCGACATAGGAGATATCATAGGTATAGAAGGAACTCTTTTTACTACCAAAGTGGGCGAAATGACCGTCATGGTAAACAACTTTACCTTGCTTACTAAATCATTAAAGCCATTACCATTACCTAAAACCGATGCTGACGGCAACACATACGACGGTTTTGTGGACCCAGAAATGCGTTATAGACAACGCTATGCTGACCTCGTCGTGAACCCGCAAGTGAAGGAAGTTTTTGTGAAAAGAACAAAGATGTTCAACGCTATGCGTACCTTTTTCAATGACCGTGAATATTTTGAAGTAGAAACACCTATCCTACAACCTATTCCTGGTGGCGCTGCGGCTAAACCATTTATCACACACCACAACTCGCTGGACATACCGCTTTATATGCGCATTGCTAACGAGCTGTATTTGAAGCGATTAATCGTTGGTGGTTTTGATGGTGTTTATGAGTTCAGTAAAAACTTCCGCAATGAAGGAATGGACCGCACACACAATCCAGAGTTCACAGCGATGGAAATTTACGTGGCCTATAAGGATTATAACTGGATGATGGAATTTACCGAGCAGCTTCTTGAATACTGCGCGGTTGCAGTAAACGGCAGTACGACAAGCACCTTTGGCGATACACAAATTCAGTGGAAAGCGCCGTATCCTCGCGTGACGATGACTGATGCTATTAAGCAATTTACAGGGTTTGATATTACGGGCAAAAGTGAGAGTGAATTGTTCGCTTTCGCGAAAGCGAACCACATAGACGTAAACCCTACTATGGGTAAAGGCAAACTCATAGACGAAATATTTGGAGAAAAGTGCGAAGGCAACTTTATCCAACCTACATTTATAACTGACTATCCAAAGGAAATGTCGCCGCTTACCAAAGAGCACCGTGAGCACCCAGAACTTACAGAACGTTTTGAATTGATGGTTTGTGGTAAAGAAATCGCAAACGCATACTCAGAGCTTAACGACCCTATAGACCAGCGTGAGCGTTTTGAGGCTCAAGCTGCCCTCGCTGACCGCGGCGATGACGAGGCCATGTTTATAGATCAGGATTTCTTACGTGCACTAGAATATGGTATGCCGCCTACGAGTGGTCTGGGCATAGGAATGGACAGACTTATTATGTTCCTGACAAACAATCCATCGATTCAAGAAGTGTTGTTCTTCCCGCAAATGCGACCAGAAAAAACGGTAACCGTAGAACTTAACGAAGACGAGCAAGCTATTTATGACCTGTTGCTCAAGCAGGAAACCATGGAACTAGATGCCCTTAAAGATGCGTCTGGACTGAGCAATAAAAAATGGGACAAGGCTGTGAAAGGACTTACAGGTAAGAAGGTTGCCAAAGTCGCTAAGACAGACGACGGCCTTTTTATAAGTGCAGTTTAATTTAAATAAGTACTTTTAACACAAGAAAGGATTGCAGTTTTGTAATCCTTTTTTAGTTTGCAACTAGTTTATGAAAAGACAAATCAACCAAATAAAACGTACCTCTTTGCGATGGCTTACAAGTAAACTGGCAAGTGCATCGCCTAAAAAGCCACTACCTGCTGGATTTGATTATACGGCGAGCCGTGTTCTAATTGTACGTCCTAATCACAGACTTGGAAACCAAATTCTTATCTCGCCCATTATTGCAGAGCTTATCAAAGCAATGCCACACTGTAAAATAGACCTACTACTACAGGGTAACTTGGGGCCTATACTTTATGAACACGTAACGCAAACCGACAACTTTATCACATTGCCACGTAAGCCTTTTAAGGAATTAGGTAGGTATTTTAAGACCATTTGGAATTTGCGTAAAAATGAATATGATTTTGCAATAAACGCAGTGCAGTCATCTTCTTCGGGTAGATTGTACACGGTACTGGCAAACGCGCGTTATAAAATTATAGGTCAGGAAAATGACCCTGCAATTTTAAATACAACCACAGACTCTCGCCATATTGCAAAATACCAATTGTATACCATGCGTAACTATTTTGAGCAGCTGCAAATTCCTGTAGAAACAGGTAAAGCTACTCCATTGACTATATTTCTAACAGAACAAGAAAAAGAGAATGGTAAAAGAATTTTAGACAGTTTA
>JANQTO010000387.1 GCA_030731685.1 Nonlabens sp. | reverse complement strand
GTGATGGCACTGGTAATACCGGCAGCGAGTATTCCTATAGAAAAAACGATGGTTGATGCATTGCCAAAAATAGGTTCGAGCGCACGGGCAATGTCTGAGCCTGTGCTTATTTTGGCATGTTGCAACGCCGTTCCTGCGATAATAATAGCCATAGAAACAAGCCCACCCAGCATAACGCTGATGATGGTATCCTTGCGTACAGCGCTTAAATCGGTTGTGTCGTTCCACTTTTCACGCACCAGCGATGCGTGTAAAAACAGATTATAGGGAACGACGGTGGTGCCTATCAAACCTACAATAGTGAGCAGGTTTGTACTATTAATTTGAGGAGTAAACAATCCTTTGAAAATGGCGGTTATGTCTGGTCCTATGGCAATAGCTGTCGCGATAAACGAAATACCCATGACCACGACTAGCGTTATCAAGACCTTTTCCAGCACTTTATAATTTCCGTAAAAAAGCAGTGCAAAGGCAATGATACCAAGCAATAACGGGAAATACCACTGTACGCCAAATATCGTATTCAGGCCCAAAACTCCACCTGCAATATTACCAGCTTCATAGGCAGCATTACCTACCGCGATTGCCGCAAGTACCAAGATGATTAAAAAGGTCCGTGCAAATTTATTGGCTATGGATGTCTTTAAAATCTCCGGAAGTCCTTTGCCCGTTACGAGTCCTAAACGTGCTGCCATTTCTTGCAAAACGATGGTTGCAAAAATGGAAAGCAACATGGCCCATAATAAGGTATAACCGTAAGTCGCACCTGCAAGGGTGCAAACAGTTACGGTTCCTGGTCCTATAAATGCCGCGGCAACTAAGGTTCCTGGGCCTATATTTTTAAAGGTCTTTCGGAACACGAGCTGCGTTTTGCAATGCATAAATGGCAAAACTTCCCAGCCAGTGTCCGCCCTCGTAATCGTCTGCGACGAGGTTGGGCAGTGTGTTTGTTACATGCGCATCGGCTAGTTCTGTGAGCATACCGTATTCTTCTGGATACTGCGCGACAAGTCCATAAAGCACCCATGCCCTACTTAAGTTAAGTCCATCTATGTGCACCAGTTTGCCATCTGTACGGTCTGAAACCAGCCCTATTTCTAGGTTGATGATACCTTGTTTGAGTCCTGGTAAAAAAGCCGTTGCCCATTTGTGAAACGCCTTAGGCGCTAGCACACGACGCATAATATCCAGTTCCTCTAAGCATGGAGATAAAAAGTCGTAACCGCTGGGTTCCCAGGTGAGCGGGCAGTCTTCATCGTTTTGATAGAATTCTTTTGCCCTTGCAGCAATAACGTTTTTAAGCTTGCTGTTTTTTGCATGGACGGCATAATCCCAAGCAAACACCATCCCAAAAGCAGTATTGCTATGCTCGCCCACGCGTATGGCGTAGTTGAGTTTGGGCAAATACTCGATATAACGCTGTACAATCAGGTCTGTAAGCGGCTGCAGATTTAATGAAAGTTCTGTTCCTACAGGTGTTTTCCAAGTATCTAATTCCTGCTGCAGTTTAAGCAACCACGCCCAGCCGTAGGTACGTTCAAAGGTTTGGTTTTGCTCGGTATGCAAATAGGCTATTTCTACTTGAATGTTTTCATAGCGCAAATTGTTTTGAAGTTTTGCAATGAGTGAATCGCGTTGTTCTAAGTTGGGAAATTGCTTCAATAAGGTAACCGCACTCCAAGTTCCGTGTACCGCGCTATGCCAGTCAAAACAGCCATAAAAAGCAGGATGTTGTTCTAAAGGTCGTTTTTGGTCAAACGGGTCTGCGGTTACATGACCCATTTTGTTGGGATATTCCTGGTCCACACATTTAAACGGTAAGGCAGCCAGCTTATTTGCCTGCGCTAGGTTTAGTTGCGGCGTTTCTAGTTTTGCTTTTGCAGGATTGCGGCTGTACGGTTTTTCTTTACAACTTGTTAAAAAAAGCAATGCAGCGATAACGATTAAATACTTATTCATGTATGCAAATTAAGACTTTAAAGATAGCGGTTTTTAGCCTCATGATGTTGCAATCTACGTCTTACTATATGTGTAACGGTGTTTGTAGGTATTTCGCTTTCGCGAAAGCGAACACATGACTAGCATTCTATTTAAAAGGAACTGCCAACGTTTAGCATGATTCTAGGAACATAAGTCTAAGAGATACTTTACCAACGCATCAAACCTTTTCAAACTTATTATGTATGTATAGCATGGCCAATCCAAAAAGAACGGCAACCAAAATCAACACCGTACTGACCAGTCCTGAGACTCCAAAGGACAATCGTATTAAAATGGTGGAAAGTATAAATGCCGAGTTGCGCATGATTTTATGAAACTCGCTTGTGTAGAAAAAGGAAACTAAGAGCAAGACTACATCTACAAGTATCAACACCGTAAAGAATTGGTCGAAAAACAGATTGTTGATACTTTTAAAATCAGGAACTGAAGGAGCAGAAAATGAGATGCCACCTGTCCAGTTAATAAAAGTCACCAGCGCCATGATAAAAAACAGGGGCACCAGAATAATAGCTATTAATCGCTTTTTATTGACAAAACGCTCAATCTTACTAGCAGACTCATCTTCTCGAATCCTTTTCAATTTTCCTTGTTTTTGGAACAAGTAAATCAAGAAAAATAAGGTCAGTGATGCAATCAAATCATAGGTGAACTGTAGGTCACCTTTAATGTCAAACCAGTTAGAGGTAAGTTCTAGTGCAGACAAGTCATTGAAAAGCTTTCT
>JANQTO010000386.1:2362-2724 GCA_030731685.1 Nonlabens sp. | reverse complement strand
GAATCACGATTACGGCGAGGCATGGCGCGAAATGCGTGTGAGCAGCCTTACTGATCTTATTCTTCAAAAGTTATTGCGAGTAAAGCAAATAGAAGACAACGCCGGCAAGACCCTAGTTTCTGAAGGGCTTGATGCAAACTATCAGGATATGGTGAATTATGCTGTTTTTGCGATGATTCATTTGGATGCAGCTGGTAATAAATAGGAGTTACGTTAGTTTTAGTTATGACTTTTTACATCAGGCTTATGAAGTTTTGCGATGTATAAATCGTTTTATATCTCACCAGCATTTAGAATAAAGGTACTGCTGTAAAATGCAACAAGCGTTTGTAAATCAGAAACTTAAAATCAAGACTGCCTAC
>JANQTO010000386.1:0-2352 GCA_030731685.1 Nonlabens sp. | reverse complement strand
GACTTACATTAGGTTTGGTTATAACTTCTAACGTAAACTGCCAACTGCGAACTGCTCACTGTGACTGGAAACTAAAAACTACTTCCACTTAATCCCACAGCCCATACTAGGTTTCTGAACCGTGCTAACCTGTTTGTTGTTTTGCAAAGCATCCAGCGCTTCGCGTAGGGAGCGACCTGTAAGCGTTATTCCATTTCCTGGACGTGAATCATCGAGCTGACCGCGATAAACCAGTTTGTCACCGGAGTCAAAAACATAGAAATCTGGAGTGCAAGCTGCATCATATGCGCGGGCAACTTCTTGAGTCGCGTCATATAAATATGGGAATGGGTAATTTAAGGACTCTGCTAGTTGCTTCATTTTTTGCGGACTGTCCTGCGGGTAGTTTGCCACATCGTTACTGGAAATAGCCACAAAACCAAAACCCAGAATACGATAGTCATGCGCCACGCGTATAATTTCTTCATTCACATGGAGCACAAACGGACAGTGATTGCATATAAACATAATAATGGTTCCCTTAGTACCGCGCACATCAGCATAAGAGTCTATGTTTCCAGTTACGGTATTGAGTAAACTGAAAGCTGGTGCTTTTGTACCTAAAGGAAGCATTGTAGATGAGGTAAGTGCCATAGAATATGTTTAGTATGTTAGTGGCGATAAGTCTTAAAACGTTACGGCAAATTGATGTCTAATTTGAAAGAGGCATATGCTAATGTTATTTTAAAGTGTATTGGTGTCTCAAGGATAATTGGTAATTTTAAGAAAATATACATTATGAAAAAGGCATTTGACACCGTTACTGAAGCAACTGAAGATTTACAATCACGCGGTTTTACCGTAGATTTCCATCTTGTGGAGAATGGTATAGGTTCTAAAAGTTTGAAAAAAGACTGGAACGCCGGTGAACTGGAAGTTGTAGAATTTTATAGATTTGAGGGCGCTACAAATCCGTCAGACAATATGATACTCTACGCTATAGAATGCAAAGATGGACAAAAAGGAACCTTGCTAGACGCATACGGAGCAGACACATTTATTTCTCGCGAGATGATCAAAAAGCTCAACATGAACGATAATAGCTAATTGATGAGCTTGTCTTGGGAAGATTTTGAAAAGGTTGACATGCGTGTGGGAACGATTGTTGAGGCTCTCGCTTTCGCGGAAGCGAGAAAACCAGCATACAAACTGCACATAGATTTTGGACCGTTAGGAATAAAAAAAACAAGTGCACAAATCACTAAACGATATCTTCTGGAAGACCTGCTTGGAAAGCAAGTAATCGCTGTAATAAATTTCCCGCCAAAACAAATAGGTAACTTCATGAGTGAATGCCTAGTTCTAGGAATCGTAGGTGATGATAATGATGTTATTCTACTACAACCCAGTGACAGCGCAGTTAATGGTGATAGGGTTTTATGAAACTATAGTTTTCAGTCTCGGTCACAGTGCTCAGACAAAAGAATTCTAAAGTCTAATTTGCTCAATTTCATTTTTCTCAAAACGGTGAAGCATTTGTTGGTTTTATTAACGGCAGCTTTTCATCCATATACAAGTTGCATTAGTCATTAAACATTATTCAATAATCATTCAAAATCTACATTTCACCAGCAAAGAAAATAGCATTAAATAGTAATTTATTTGTGCCGTACCAAAACGCTCTAAACTGCGTATTCTCTGTGAAACCTATTACCTGACCACGTCCGTAACCATTATTTTGAAATGGAACGGTGCCTTTCAAAGCTTCTAGATTAATTTTAGAGATATAACCACTGATTAAAGGATTTTCAACGTACTTGATTGGGTTTCGATAAGAATCTTTATGTGGCTCTACAAACAACCTGGTATTTCTGAACATAGGCAATTGATCATCTTTATAGCCAAAAGCAATAGGATGTGACCTATCTAGTTTCGTTTCAAATATAGCGCCGCCTATTGCCTGGGCGCCGTTAAAATCTGCTCGCTGTTCGAAGGTTACATTTTTTGCAGGGTTTTCAGTAGACTTGAAAGTTAGTGGCAATAAACCTTCACTACTCATCCATCGCAGTGCGTTGCTGTAGCCTATAAGTGTGCCGCCAGCTCGTGTCCAGTCTTTAAGTTTCTCAATTGTTGATTTATCAGGAGAACCGTATGTAGTAGGGAAAATTAACGTTGTGTACTTACTAATATCTTTACGACCTAGACCATTTAAATCAAGCTTTGTAACCTGAATGTCCATGCGCTGGTCCAGTAAGTGCCATATTTCGCCAGCATCTGCATAATCAATTCCTTCGCCTACAATTAAGCCTATTTTAGGTAGGGTGAGTGCTCTAAATTGGTTGGAGCCTAAGTCTCTCCCTTTAGTCTGTCCAG
>JANQTO010000385.1 GCA_030731685.1 Nonlabens sp. | reverse complement strand
TCTAAAGCCCGTGAAGTCTTAGGCGGCAACGGTATTCTTTTAGAGCACAACGTAGCGCGTTTTGTTGCCGATGCCGAAGCCATTTACAGCTACGAAGGAACCAAAGAAATCAACAGCTTGATTGTAGGACGAGCGATTACTGGATACTCTGCTTTTGTGAGCTAGCTAGTGTCTTAAGAAACATGCATTAAAACAAAAAGCAGCTCTAAGAAGCTGCTTTTTAATTTTAACAAATTATAATTTTATAAATCAAAACGCATTTGAAAATAAATGTAGCGCGGTAGGACAAATGTTTGTGTATTAGAATTAAATATTTGACCGAAGTTATTTTGAACAAACACCTCTGTATTTAATAGGTTAGTTGCAATTAACGAATATTGCCATCTAGAAGAAGGCTTCTGGTATCTTATGGAAGCATTAAGGAAGTCAAATTTGTTTTCTGCACCTGTACTCGTTGAAAAATCATTTAAACTGTAATCACCCTTCAACAAAAAGCGTTTACCTAGTTGCCAGTCTACACCAGCACGATACGTGTTTCTAGTAGTTTTATTTACAGATCCGTTATTGTCACCATCGTTTAGATTTAAAGAATAACTCAAATCAAAATTAATTCCCTTTTGAAAATTAGACCTTGCTGTAGCTCCATAGATCTGTACAATGTTTTCAGAGGTTTGTCGCTCATTGTTAATGACATTATTAAAGGTACTCCAGCTACCAGTTGCATTAACTCCAAATTGTATCTTCCTTATTTCTTTACCGTAGGAAATATTGCCGCTCAAGGATTCGTTTGGAAAGAATGCATTTATAGGTGTACTAATCTGGTTAATACCGTCAAGTCTTGAAGCAGATTGTATGGCATCTTGTTGTTTAGTGTACGTGATGTTACCATTAATCGTTGTGTAATTGAACATATTGAAATTATTATAACGTAAAGATATACGGTCATTTAAAGAACCCTCTAACTGATTGTTACCTGATCGTAAGCCATTATAATTTGAAAACACTAAACCTAATGCATAGTTTTCTATATCTGAGAAAGTTGTTGTCCTGTTGTAATTTAAATTGAAAGACTCAGAGCTTCGCAACTGATAGCGAACATCTAAATCTGGCAATAATCTGTTGGTTTCTATGACATTTTCGATACCAAGCTGAACATCTGTAGTCTGGAAACTGTGTAGTGTAACTCCTGGGGTAAATGTAAACTTACCGGAAATCAATTTATAATGCGCTGCGATAAATATATCTCTAAAGTCGTATTGCACATTATCGTTATTGGAATCTGCAGCTGTAAGGTCATTACGAGTGTCTTCGTTTACAATTTGGAAAATCCCTGAATCGTAATTTTGACTACTTATTGTAGTACCAGCAGTGAAGTTGATGTTACTGGTTTTATTAATTACGTACCAGTAATCTAGCTTAGCATCTAATTTATTAGTATGAACTAAACGGTCTTGATTTATATTAAATGCTTGTGACGGGTCGTCAAATGAGGTAAGTCTTAGTCGTCCATTAAAAGGCTCTCTATCTGGAACGTTAATAAAATCACGTATAGCATTGTAGAAAATATCTTCACGCTGATTTAAGAATTGCGTTTCAAAAGCAAATATGTGGTTGTCAGCTGCAGTGTAATACATGTTGAGATTTTGATTGAACGAGATAGGCTGTTGCTCATTGTTTTGATCAACTTGTTCTTGTACAAACAGTGAAGTACCGTCTCGTTGCAACTCATCTCTCTCAGAATATAAGTCAGATACCTGGCTCTGGTCAGATATATTGAACCTACCATCATACTTAATGCTGAGTTTACTGTTAGGATTATAGTCTGCACCTAGTTTAAATAGGGCTGCAAAATTTTCTTCCAGTCCATTATCATCAGTATTGTTGATTAAGCCTACGTCTTCAACTTCTTCGTCCGTATCTTCTGACGGTACCAGTGTACGTATAGATTCGCTTATCACTCTAGAACGAGTCTGTGTTCCAGAAAATATTGCAAACGCACTCATATCCAGTTTACTATTCACTTTCCAGGATGCATTAAAAGCTCCAAATTTGCTGTCTATAGACTGCGCTCTGTTCGTAGCAAACGCACTGAAGGTACTGGCAGCATCAACATTAATTGATGCATTGTTTTGTCTCGTATCAAAGTTTCTGAAGCCAACGAACCTAAAATAGTCTCTACCCGTAAAAGCAGGAACACCTAGATTATTAAAATCGGTAAGGATATTTACAGAGAAATTTTCACTGTAGTAAAATGCCTTCGGCTGCACCAGGTAGCGCTCGGCGCCACCGCCATGTCCAGCGCCTACGGTTGCCTCGCCAAACCAGAATTTTTTCTTTCCTTCCTTTAAACGTATGTTAATTACATAACGGTCTTGGTCATTTCCTAAACCTTTAAGCTGGCTCTGACTGTTATAATTTTTAAGCACTTCAACCTTACCAACAGCATTTGCAGGAATATTTTTAGTTGCCAGACGCGAGTCGCCTTCAAAAAAATCTTTACCGTCTACCATCACCTTTTCAACGTTATTACCTTCAACCTGTATGTCGCCGTCTTCATTTACCTCGATACCGGGAAGTTTTTTAAGCACATCGCCCAGTTTATCTTCTGTACCATTTGTAAAGCTGTCAGCGTTATACGTTATGGTGTCACCTTTAATCGTAATGGGAATTTGGTAATTAATTTCGATAGCGTCTAGCTGGTCTAAACCACCTTTCAGTATAAAGTTTC
>JANQTO010000384.1 GCA_030731685.1 Nonlabens sp. | reverse complement strand
GTCTTAATTACAGTATATTTATTTTGTTTGGCAGCTGGTCTAGGTTTACTATATTTAACTGATTTTATGTACTTAGCTCCAATTCACTCAATTTTCATTGCGCTAATAATTTATCTTGGCTCAAAAAATAAAGAAAAAAGTAATGAAAAAACTTCAAAAACTAATGGATAAGAGCAAGAGCCCCAACATGAATAGAGTAAATTTTTTACCATTAATGCTCATGGCCGCATACCTTTTGATTAGAGGTAGATTTGAAAACATGCCGCTCTGGGTTGAAATTTGTTTTTGTGCTGTTCCCATTGTTATTTCTTCCTTTTTAATCTATAAAAAATTTAAAGCCGGAACTGTTTCTAAAACCCGTATATGGATATTGTTTGGTGTTGTTCTTTTGACTGTCGCTTGGACAGGCTATGAAATTATGAAATCTTAGGAACGCTATCTAATCTGGTAGAAAAGCGTTCTAAACTTTGAATTCATAGCTCATCGCACTGAACTTTAAAATCTAACACCAACTTAACGCAACAACTCATAGCAATCTCAACGACAGGGCGTACCTTTGTTGTATGTTAGATATAGCCAAAGTTAGAGCCCAATTTCCCATACTTAAAAGAGAAGTAAACGGGAAACCTTTAGTTTATTTTGATAACGCTGCAACGTCCCAAAAACCGCAGGTTGTTATAGATGCTATAGTAGATTATTATAGCAATTATAACGCAAACATACATCGCGGTGTACATGCACTGAGTCAAGAAGCAACAGACGTTTACGAAGCTGCACGTGAGAACGTACGTGCCTTTTTCAACATACCGCTGGCTAAACAAACGCTTTTTACATCGGGTAACACACACAGTATTAACGCCGTTGCAAGTGGTGCGCATGTATTTGTAAAAGAAGGTGACGAGGTTATTGTAAGTGCTGTAGAGCATCATTCTAACATTGTACCATGGCAAATGCTTTGTGAGCGTGTAGGCGCGCATCTAAAAGTAATTCCTGTTTTAGATAACGGTACGCTCGACATGGACGCATACCAGCAGTTACTAAACGACAAAACGGCTTTTGTAGTCGTAAACCACGTTTCTAACGCACTAGGAGTTACAAACCCAGTAGCCGAAATTATTAAACGCGCTCACGCCGTAAACGCACTTGTACTTATAGACGGCGCGCAGTCTTGCGGTCACATGAAAGTAGACGTTCAAGCCCTAGATGCCGATTTCTACACCATGTCAGGTCATAAAATGTGCGGTCCTACGGGTATCGGTATTTTGTATGGTAAAGAACATTTATTAAATGAGTTACCGCCGTACCAAGGTGGTGGCGAGATGATAGACCAAGTGAGTTTTGAAAAGACGACTTATGCTGGTTTACCTCATAAATTTGAAGCTGGAACGCCTAATATTTGCGGTGGTATCGCCTTAGGCGCAGCCGTGGACTACTTGAATGAAGTAGGCATGGACAACATTGCTGCTTATGAGCACGAGCTACTTGTTTATGGCACAGAACAACTCAAAAAAATAGACGGAATCACCATTTATGGCGACGTGCCCGATAAAGCTGCGGTCATTAGCTTTAACGTGAGCAGTATTCACCCTTATGATATCGGTACGATTGTAGATAAGTTAGGGATTGCGGTGCGTACAGGACATCATTGTGCACAACCGGTAATGACCAGATTTAACATACCTGGAACGGTGCGAGCAAGTTTTGCTTTTTACAATACCAAAGAAGAAATAGACGTCATGGTTCAGGCCATGCAACGTGCAGTGATGATGCTTTCTTAATTACACCATGCATTATTCCGCTTTCGCGAAAGCGAAATATTAAATAGCAAAGCGTAAAGTAATGAAACGGTTACTCCCGAGTCATCGTGATTTCATAACCAGACTGGGTTAAAAGCATGTTGTTGCTGTCTGGATTGAAAACGATGGTTAGATTTGCGTCTTTAAATTCAAAGGTTTTCTCGCCTGTCTGAGTTAATGGAAACGATGGTTGTCCTTTTCCTTGACCTTGTAAGTAGGTTCCCATATTAGTAATCGTGATATCTAAAGGGAATTGAGGGTTTTTGTAAACACCTACGTATGTATCATAATTTGCTGGAGTGGCTTTAAATGATGTGAATACCGGGTAGTCAAATTTCTTGTCAAACAATATAGAAAGCACACCTATTGCAAAATCGTTTGTACCATAATCCTGACCATTTACCGTGTAGGTCATAGCCATATTATATTCTTCAATAAAGGTTGTTACAGAGTGCGTTCCTAGGGTATCACCACCGTGGCCGTAACCTGTTATGTTGTAAAACGGAATTGTCATCAAGCCCATACCAAAAGGTTCCTTTTCTGCGGGAAGCATCGCTTTTAAGCTTTCAGGTTTAATAATTTTGCCACCACTCAATGCGTTCATAAAGATGTTTAGGTCGGCTGGAGTAGAGAGAATATCGCCTACACCGCTTGCGTTGTAAAAATGAAAATCTTCAATAGCGGTCCATTCACCACCTATTTTTTGATAGGCTTGTGCAATTCCCGTAAACTTGCTATCCTTTTCATAAGCACGTGTGTTTTCCATTTTTAATGGTGTCGTGATGTACTTTTTGAGAGCATCTGCATACTCCATCTTTGTTACCTTTTCTACAATGCGAGCAAGTAAATAATAGGCGCTGTTAGAATATTGTGAGTCTGTACCAGGTTCAAAGGCGAGCCCTTGTCTTTTAATTTCTTCCAGCAAATCTTTTTGGGTTTGTGGCTGTATCAACCAGTCTACCACCGTATCATTTCGTATTAAATAGTCCTGCATACCGCTGGTATGCTTGAGCATTTGGTTGAGCGTGATAGTTTGTGCACTGGGCATCTTAGGAAAATAAGCAGCCAGCTTGTCTGTGAATTTTAGTTTCCCTTCTTCTTGCAGTTTTGCAAGTATTACGGCAGTAACCATTTTAGATATGGAGCCTATTTGGTATTGCTGGTTTGCTGCTGGAGCCTCGCTGTTAGGCATATTTTTATAGCCAAACGTGTTGCTATATACACTTTTTCCATTCTCGTTAATAGCAATGCTTCCTATGAGTTGGTTGTTTTCTTCAAGGTAATTAATGAACTCGTCTATTTTTAACTTTTTATCGGCTGTGGTGATTTGAGCACTGAGGCTTATGCTACATAGCAAATAGAGAATGAAGGAAATATGCTTTTTCATAGTAGATTGTTGAAGTGGGCTTAGGTAAATGTACCTATTCTTATAATAAGTTTTTAAGCATGAGCATTTTTTGTGCCGTAGTAGGATATGACATTATGGGTTGTACTAGTGTTTTGGCGCGGTTTGTGTCCACCACCCTATAAACATAGATTCGTATCTTTGTAAATAATAAAAACACTGCCTTATGAGAGCTTTAACCACGATAGCACTAGCAACTTTTTTCACGCTGACTGCGTGTAAGGAAATGGAAAAAATTCCAGGGAATTACGACATAACTACGGTTGCGGGAACTGACTATGCCGCATATGGTGTCACCTTGAATATAGAAATGGGCGACGAAAACAAGCTTACAGGAAACTCAGGTTGTAACCAGTACTTTACGGACTTTACAAATCCTGAATCTAACAAGGTAGAAATAGGCATGGTTGCCGGCACAAAAATGATGTGCATGGATAAGGACAAGATTGAGCGCGCTTACCTAGAAAATTTGAGTAATGTAAAATCTGTAAAACCGACTGCTACAGGGCTGGAACTCATGAACGAGGCTGGCAAAGTGATTATCGTAGCAAAAAGAAAATAATGGCACAAATTCAAGAAATTCAAGAAGAAATTGTAGACGAGTTTAACCTCTTTGACGACTGGATGCAGCGCTATGAATACATGATAGACCTAGGCAAAAGCCTTCCAGTAATAGATGAGCAGTACAAGACAGATGACCGCATTATAAAAGGTTGCCAGTCTAAGGTTTGGGTTCATGCAGAACTTGCAGGTGATAAAGTACAGTTCACAGCAGACAGTGATGCCATCATAACAAAAGGCATTATAGCCATACTCATTAGAGCATGGTCAGGTCAGAGACCACAAGATATCATTGAGGCAAACACAGACTTTATCGACGAGATAGGTCTCAAAGAACACTTATCGCCCACTAGGGCAAATGGGCTCGTGTCCATGATAAAACAATTAAAAATGTATGCACTGGCGTTCCAGTCACAAATAAACTAATTATGGAAGAAGTAAACGGACAAGAAATAGGCGAGAAAGTAGTACGCATTCTCAAAACCATTTATGACCCAGAAATTCCGGTAGACATTTACGAGCTGGGGCTTATATATGATGTGATGGTAAGCAGTGATGCAGACGTTAAAATCCTCATGACCCTAACCTCACCTAACTGCCCAGTTGCCGAAACACTGCCCGTGGAAGTTGAGGAAAAGGTAAAGTCACTTAAAGAAGTGAACGATGCTGAGGTTGAAATCACCTTTGACCCGCCATGGACTAAGGAACTCATGAGTGAAGAGGCAAAACTAGAACTAGGCATGCTCTAAACATGGAAGAAATTGTAAATCGCGTCGCAAATTCTAAGCTCAAAACTATAGATTTAGAAGACTATTATCCAGCTGGTGAGCGCAGTGTGATTGATATTGCACAGTGGTTGCTGCATGGACTGGTGCTTGCTGAATCTCGCTTTCGCGAAAGCGTAAAAAATACTGATTTCACCGTATATCAAAATCATTTTGTTGCCGTGACCTGTAGTACAGACGCCATTATACCGCAATGGGCATGGATGGTGCTACAAGCAGCTCTAACAGGAATAGCTCAACGTGTAGTGCTGGGAAGTTTAGAAGATTTAGAGACAGAATTGTATCACGATGTTATCAAGGATATGGATGTGAGTGCGTACTTGAACCTTCCAGTTATTATAAAAGGTTGCTCAAACAAGCCTGTTCCACTGGCTGCCTATACCAAGCTTACAGCTAAACTTCAAGGTACCGCTCGCTCCATAATGTATGGCGAGGCCTGTAGTGCTGTGCCTGTTTATAAGAGAAAATAGACACTTTGTCTATTAATGGGCTTTTTGAAATACGATTTCCTAGCATTTTTCAATAATTGGGTAAATTTGTTCAGTAAAAATTTAACCAATTTGTAATGAAAAAAATTATACTTTTAACAGCAGGCGTCTGCTTTTCACTGACCACATTTGCACAAACAGATACTGAGGCCGAATTAAAAGCATTGAAAGCATCTAAAAATGATTCCATAGCACAAATCCAAAAACGCGTTAATGCAATACAGGCAAAGATAGATGCGCTTCCGGGATGGAAAAAGGGAGCTTTTGGAACTGTAGGAGCAAACCTTTCCAGTTTTGATAAGTGGTATTCTCAGGGAACGCCTAATGTGAACTCTGGTAATATAGGAGCGACCATGAACGCATTTGCAAACTTGAAACGAGACAAATATTTCTGGAGAAACAATGCAAACATCAATCTACAATGGGTGAAATTTGATGATAAGGACGACCCGACTGACGATGATTCTTTTCAAGAAGCAACAGACGTGTTTAATGTTCAATCTCTTTTTGGATACAAGCTTACAGAGAAGCTAGCTGTTTCCACGCTAGGTGAGTATAGAACAACTATTCTTAATAATTTTAATGACCCAGGCTATTTGGATATTGGTGTAGGAGCTACCTGGACACCTATTGAAAACCTTACCGTGGTGGTGCATCCTATTAACTACAACTTTGTTTTCAGCAGCGGTGATGACGTTTTTGAATCTTCACTAGGTGCAAAAATTGTTGCTGACTATACAAGACAGATAGGTAAAGTAAGCTTCAAAAGTAATTTAAGTGCTTTTCAAAGTTACAAGAGCAACAACCTGTCAAATTACACATGGCAAAATGCATTTGGATACACCTTATGGAAAAATATAGGTGTTGGTTTTGAATTTGGTTTGAGAAGTAATCACCAAGAAGCTGTAAACTTTGCGAGTGCACTTGACCCTGCTGCAAGTTTTGATACTGTTGATAATGAACTACAATCGTTCTGGTTGTTAGGTCTGAACTATAAGTTTTAAGAAGAAGACATAACATCAAAAATCCCGAATTCCTTATGGAGTTCGGGATTTTTTATGTGGTTTAATGCGTAAATCATAGAGCTGGTAACATTTCTTGAAAAGATGTTCTAAATGTAATTCCTTGTATCTCGAAATGACAAAGACGTGGTTCTATTCTAAGGGCAGTCAATAAACAACTACTGACTAAATAGTCAATATCCATTAATCACTTTATTCTTCTTCCTCGTTCCAGTCTGGATACAAAAAGGAATTGTAAGGGAATCGCTGCACATGAATCTCACGGACCTTTTCATAAACTTTCTTACGGAACTCATCCATACCTTGTTTTTCAGTAGCTGATATGAACAACACATCGTCACCTAGCTTAGACATCCAGGTTTGTTGCCACTCTTCTAAGGTAAATGCTTTACTGTTATGCTCTAGAAAATCTTCATCATCATGAATCTCTTGTGGTTTGTAAGCATCGATTTTATTAAATACCATAATGGTAGGCTTGTTACTAGCCTTTATTTCCTCTAAGATTTTTTCTACTGCGGCGATATGATCTTCAAAAGACTCATGAGCGATGTCCACCACGTGCAGTAGTAAGTCAGACTCGCGTACCTCGTCTAGTGTAGATTTAAAGGATTCTACAAGTTGGGTAGGTAGTTTACGTATAAACCCTACCGTATCTGTAAGCAAAAATGGCAAGTTCTGTATGACAACCTTACGAACCGTGGTATCCAGTGTTGCAAACAGTTTGTCTTCTGCAAAGACTTCACTCTTTGCAACCGCGTTCATGAGGGTGCTTTTACCCACATTTGTGTATCCTACAAGCGATACCCGCACGAGCGCTCCGCGATTACCGCGTTGTGTCGACATTTGGCGGTCTATGGTTTGTAATTTTTTCTTGAGTAACGTTATGCGGTCGCGCACGATACGACGGTCAGTTTCAATCTCTGTCTCTCCAGGACCACGCATTCCTATACCACCTTTTTGACGTTCAAGGTGTGTCCATAAACCTACAAGACGAGGTAGTAAGTATTCGTATTGTGCAAGTTCAACTTGCGTAACAGCGTAGCTTGTTTGCGCTCGCTGTGCAAAAATGTCTAGAATTAAATATGTTCTATCCACAATTTTTGTGGTGAGTATGCGCTCTATATTTTTCTGTTGAGCTGGCGATAGCTCATCATCAAAAATAACGGTGTCTATATCATGTGCTTTAATATATGCAGATACCTCTTCCAGCTTTCCCTTACCTATAAAAGTTTTAGGATTTGGTTTTTGCATTTTTTGGACAAAGCGTGTATTTACCACAGCACCAGCTGTTAAAGCCAGGAATTCTAACTCATCCATATACTCGATGAGTTTCTCTTCAGACTGGTTTTGTGTAACGACACCTATAAGTATCGCCTTTTCATAAGCATGATTATCTTGTTCTAACATAAATATGTGTGTAATGACAACAAATATAATTTAATAGAAACTTGCAGGCGACACTATTGCAAAACCTTAACTACTTATGCCTATAATGTAGGGCTTCATATGGTAACTTAGGTTATTTTTGGTCAAAATTTGTCCCTACGTGAGCATACCATCATCTGCATTTGAGCAGTATACCATTGCCTTTTACAATCTTGAAAATCTCTTCGATATACATCGAGATCCTAATATTTTAGACAGAGATTATACAGTTACAGGCCGTAACCAGTGGAATACTTCTAGATATAACGCAAAGCTAAAGAACCTGAGTGACGCCATTGCTAAGATAGGCTTTGAACGCACGGGCAATCCACCAGCCATTATAGGCGTTGCTGAGGTTGAAAATGCTCGTGTTCTTCAGGACCTTGTGTCCCAGCCTAAACTTGCGACGTTTAATTATAAGTTTGTTCATTACAACAGCCCGGATGAGCGCGGTATAGACGTTGCGTTGCTTTACAGGCCGTCAGTCTTTGAACTTGAGGAATCTAAGGCCGTTCATGTACATGTGGAAACAGAACCAGGAGTTGTAGACGCTACCAGAGATATTTTATATGTTAAAGGTGTTTTAAAAGGAATGCCGCTTCATATTTATGTAAACCACTGGCCATCTCGACGTGATGGGTATGAGAGTACAAACCACAAGCGTGTTGCGGTTGCTAGACAGCTTATGGCGCAAATAGACAAGATAGACCCAGACAAGGAGCGACTACAGCAGGAATTACCGCTGGAACGCAGTAAGAATGTAGTTATTATAGGTGATTTCAATGATGACCCAGATAATGATAGTGTACTCAAGGAACTTGTGCCGCATGGCTTTTCAAATGTTACGGAACCACTGCGCAAGTATCACCGTGGCTCCTTAAGCCACAACTTCAAATGGAACCTCTTTGACCAAATCTTAGTAAGCTATTCCCTGCACAACGATGTACCAGAAGCGCTATATTTTCACGAGGCCGATATTTTTGATGACATCATGCTGCGCAACTGGAAAGGTAAATACCGTGGGCAACCATCGCGTACCTTTGTGGGCAACCGCTACCATGGTGGTTACAGTGATCATTTCCCTGTTTATGCTATTTTTCGTAGAAATTAGCAGGCGTTAATCTGTAAAAGAGTTCGTTTAGTCTATTATCATTTTGTTAAACGTTATCAGCAAAACTTTTTTTCTATATTCGATCACTTAGTGACTTTGGTGGGTATGCCTCAAATTATACTTGTTGTGGAGGTTGACGATTTTATGGAGTTCGCTTTCGCGAAAGCGGACAAATTGAAAATCACCTGTTAAAGTTTATTGCCTTACAAGGTCATTAATTGTATATTTAGAAAATTAAACAAAAACTGAACAACCTAAACTTAACGCTGTAATAATGAGAAAATTACTTGCCTTGGGGCTCTTTAGCTTAGTAGCTGGTACAACCGTACTGCATGCGCAACAAGACCCTCAGTACACTCAATACATGTACAATCAAAACGTCATTAACCCAGCATATGCTGGAACCCAAGAAGGTATGTCAGTCACTGCACTTTACCGTCAGCAATGGGCTGGAGTGACCGGTGCGCCAGAGACTTTTACACTATCTGGAAGTTCGTCGGTTGGGGACCGTGTGGGTCTTGGACTCTCCATAATATCTGACCAGATAGGACCTGTACAGGAAAAAAACTTTTACGGTGATTTTTCTTATAGGATTCCCGTGAGTGATAAAACTACGCTTGCACTAGGGCTTAAGGCCGGCGTTACGTTTCACGATGTGAACCTAGCAACCATAGCGACCACGGTTCCGGGCGATGATGCTTTTGCAAATCGCATCAACGAGAGTTACATCAATGTAGGTACAGGAGCTTTCTTATATGGCTCAAACTGGTACCTAGGAGCATCTGTTCCTAACATGCTTAATGCCGTACACTTAGACGAGAATCAAAGTGATACAGGAACAAACTTAGGTTCTGAAACACAGCATTTCTTTGTGACTAGTGGTTATGTATTTAACCTCTCAGAAACTGTTAAATTAAAACCACACGTACTTGTAAAAGGTGCATTTGAGTCACCTGTGAGTTTTGACTTAAATACAAACGTTTTGTTTAACAATAATTTTGAAGTAGGAGTTTCCTATCGTTATGAAGACTCTTTCAGTGGTCTTGTCGGAATGAATTTAACGGAGACTCTCAAAGTAGGGTATGCTTATGACCGAGTAACTTCAGACATACGAGTTGTAGGTGATGCGTCACATGAGGTATTTCTAACGTTTGACCTAGCATTCCCACGTAAAGTAATGCAGTCACCGCGTTTCTTCTAATCAAACCAGCAAAGGATAAACACCATGAAAAAATTATACATTTTACTTTTAGTACTTGTTGCCTCAACGGTAACGCTACATGCCCAAAGCGATAAAACAGCTAAGGCAGATAAACTTTATGAGCAACTACGGTATGTAGATGCTGCAAAAGCTTATGAAAAGCTTATAAATAACGGCGAGCGCACACAATATGTCTACACGAGATTAGGTAACTCTTATTATTACAATAGCGATTTTAAGAACGCGTCTACAAATTATGCTCGTGCTACAAAGACAAAGCCAGAGGCCGAAACCTTGTACCGATATGCGCAGTCTCTCAAGGCGACAGAAAACTATGACCTATCAAATACGGTAATGAACCAGTTTGCAAGCGTTGCACCTATGGACGACCGTGCAAAAGCATTTAAGGCAAACCCTAACTATCTTTATGATATTCAAAACATGAAAGTAGGTTTTGAAGCTAAGGCTATGGATGTGAATGGTGAGGCAAGTGATTTTGCAGCCGTGCGCATAGGTGACAAATTGTATTTTTCTAGTGCACGTAACAACTCACGCTCTAACTACGGATGGAATAAAGAACCATACTTAGATATTTATGAAGCAAATATTACAGCAGCTGGAAACGCAGAAACTGCAACGCTACTTAATGGAGACGTTAATACAAAATATCATGAAGGAACACTGGATGTAACTCCAGACGGTAAGTATATGTTCTTTACTCGCGTCGATTACTACAATGGAGATTATGAGAAAGCATCTGACGGTGAAAGTAAACTTAATATATACCGCGCTACCCTTGCAGGTGGTGAGTGGAGAGACGTTCAAACGACATCATTAGAAAATAAAGAATACGGAGTAGGTCACCCAGCAATTACTAAGGACGGAAAGCACATCTATTTTGCAAGCGAGGCTCCAGGCGGCTATGGTGGTTCTGATATCTATCGAGCAGACTTGAAAGATGGTAAAATTTCAAATCCTGTAAATCTGGGTGCTGGAATTAACACCTCAGGTGACGATTCCTTCCCATGGATTGCAGACAATGGTGTTCTATACTTTTCAAGTAATGGTCACTTAGGGCTTGGTGCTCTTGACGTATTTATGGCTCAGCCACAGGGAACTGGTTTTGGGAAAGTTTCTAATATGGGTGCTCCTATTAACTCGGCAACAGATGATTTTGCATTTACTTATAACGAAACTACCGGTAAAGGATTTGTTTCCTCAAACCGTAAAGGAGGAAAAGGTGGTGATGATATCTATACAATTAATAGACTTGAGATATGCGAGGTAGCGGTTACTGTGAAAGCAGTTGATGCTTCAACCGGTATGCCTATTCCTGGTGCAATCTTATCATTACAGACCAGCAATAACATGTCTAAGCCAGCGGTTATGGCAAATGAAAAAGGTGAAGCAGTATTTATGACAGATTGTGATGTAGACCTTACTGCACGTGGCGCTAAGGACGGCTATGAAAGTGGCGAATCTATGTCTAGCGTGGCTAAGGACAAAACAGCTATGATGACCGTTTCTATGACGCCTGAACCAGTAATAGTAGACGATAAAATTATCTTGAACAAAATTTACTTTGACCTAGATAAGTCTAACATTAGACCAGATGCTGCTCTTGAATTAGATAGACTTGTAAATTTAATGAACAAATACCCTACACTTGAGGTAAAAGCAGAGACCTTTGCTGATATTAGAGGTAGCGACTCTTATAACCTCGCGCTCACACAGCGCAGAGCTGAGTCTATCATTAAGTATGTTGCATCTAAAGGTATTGCTACTAGTAGACTTACTGCAGAAGGACGTGGAGAAGCTGAAGCACTGCATAATTGTGGAACACAAAAATGTACTGAGCAACAATATGAAGACTCTCGTAGATCTGAATTTACAATCGTAAAAAGATAATACTCTTAACCAACCGATTGCTAAAATCCCACTGCACATTGTAGTGGGATTTTTTTATGAAGCTATTTTCGTATATTTCTTCAATGTAAGGTATTAATATGACGACTACCTCTTTTGAACTGGCAGCGAGATTACAGGAGTTATTCTTGGACGGCAGTTGGATAGCAAATACAAACTATAAAAAAGCACTTAGTCAGGTGACAACGTTACAGGCACAACATAAAGTTCAAGACTTTAATTCCATTGCTCAGTTAACATTTCATATCAATTATTATTTACAGGGAATTTTAAACCTTTTTGATGGCGGCGATTTAAATATAAGTGATAAGTACAGCATGCCGGAAATAACCCACCTAGATGACGCGTCCTGGCATGTTATGGTAGCTGAACTTGTTGGTAATGCAAATATATTTATAGCGCACGTTAGAAATATGGATGAGAAGACACTAGCAGGCGTATTCGTAAAAAAGCAATATGGTAGTTATAAGCGTAATATAGAAGCTGTATTAGAACATGGTTACTATCATCTTGGTCAGATTGTTTTACTGCAAAAAATTATTGCTAACCAGGCATAGATGGTAAATAATTTACGATAATTTAAATGCATTTAGTTTGATGTTTTGCCTGCAACTAAACTTGGACGTTCACCTCTAAGGATTGAACTAGCTTCCTAGTGCCTCCATAGGTAGTATTTTGAATCCAAATTTTGTAGCGTCAGTAATCTTGTAC
>JANQTO010000383.1:5451-12464 GCA_030731685.1 Nonlabens sp. | reverse complement strand
TTTTTCAATTTGTTTTACGGTAAATTTTTTCCCGTTTTCCTTACAGCTTGTCGTACCTACGATTAAGGCTACGATTAGTAAATAGGTGTATTTCATAGGTTGTTGTTATTTGCTTTATTGATTGCGCTACGTAGGGCGTTTGTTTTATTATATACTTCCTGCATTTCACTTTCTAAATCGCTGGCAACTACTACGCCAGCGCCTGCTCTAAATTGTAGTTTGTTGTTTTGCGATAGAATGCTTCTTATAATAATGGCATGGTTGAAATCACCGTTGAAGCCTAGATAGCCTATAGCACCACCATAAAAGGTTCTACTGGATTTCTCGTAGCTGTCAATAAGCTGCATCGCATTAAACTTAGGAGCTCCACTTAGTGTTCCTGCAGGAAAGGTGTCTGCAACTAGAGCGAGCTTGTCAGCTTGCTGTATGGTTCCTGTTACTTTGCTAACCATGTGTATGACATGCGAGTAGAAGTGAATGTTTTGATAGCTGGAAACTTCGACCTCTCTGGCGTGCCTGCTTAAATCATTTCGGGCTAAGTCTACTAGCATTACGTGTTCAGCAGTTTCCTTGGGGTCTTTTTTCAAATTTTCAGCTGCCTTCAAATCATCTAGGTCATTACCTGTACGTTTGTAGGTTCCAGCAATGGGCTGTATGCTGGCATTATTTCCATTTATAAGCAATTGCGCTTCTGGCGAAGAGCCCATGATTCTAAAATCGCCATAATCAAAATAGAATAAATAAGGACTTGGATTTATTGCTCTGAGCTGTCTGTATACATTAAAGTCATCTCCTCTGAAGCCTTGAGTAAACTTTCGCGAAAGCACTATTTGAAAAACATCTCCACGGCGACAGTGTTGTTTTCCTTTTTCTACGAGCTCCTTAAACCCGTCATCAGTAAGTTCGGACTGCTCTTCACCTGTAGTATGGAAATCGTATTGGGCAACATCACGGTGGTTTATAACCGTTAAAACCTCATCTATTTTACTTTCATGACCGTCATAGCAGTTGTCGTAAACGTGCACCTGATTAAAATAGTGGTCAAACACTATAACTGTTTGAAAAACTTGATAGTTTGCAAGTGGTATGTTGCTGCTATGCTCATCACGATTTTGAAATTTGATATTCTCAAATAGTTGCACAGCGTCGTAAGAGAGATAACCAAATAGCCCATTTGTAGGATATGGCGCAGTGTTTTGAGAAGATTCAAAACAATTTTTAAAAGTATCTAAGCCCTGAGCTAATCTATAATCCTTATTAAATTCTTGACTTGTGGTACTTCCATCTGGAAAATTTGTCTTGATATAATCGTAGGTCACCTCAAATCCTGCAACAGGATTGCAGCACAAAAATGAATAACTGTTGCTGCGTTGCCCATACTCATTGCTTTCTAATAAAATACTTCCAGGATAATTATCGCGTAGCCTCATATACATTGCCACAGGTGTGAGCGTGTCTGCTAGAATGGAGCTTTTTGTGGTTTTGGCTTTGAATGGTTTTAGGGACATATGTAAATTTAAAAATAGGAAATGGGTAAAACTAAAAAGGTCTGCCGTGAAGCAGACCTTTTGTTATTTATTATACATGGGGCAGACTTACGGCTATTGCGTTTTATTGTACCACCACCAAGTTCTTGTAACTTCTCTCATTAGAAGCGTAAAAGTAATACCTGTTTTTACTTCCTACAAATAAATAACATTATTTTAATATCCATCACTATGAACACCGCTAACGGCTCGACCGCTAGGGTCATTCATGTTTTTAAACGCTGCATCCCATTCTAATGCAATAGGAGTGGAGCAAGCAACAGATTTGACACTAGGAACACACTTTGCCGCGGCATCACTAGGGAAGTGCTCGGTGAAAATACTGCGATAGTAATATTCCTCCTTGTTCTGCGGTGGATTGATTTTGAACTTGAAAGGTGCAGCTGCCATCATCTCATCAGTAACCTCGTTATTGACCATTTCCTTTAAGCTGTCTATCCAATTGTAGCCTACACCATCGCTAAATTGTTCTTTCTGTCTCCATGCAACGCTATGTGGCAGGTAATCTTCAAATGCCTTTCTTAAAATGTGTTTCTCCATTTTACCGTCTTTACACATTTTATCTTCTGGATTCAACCTCATCGCGACATCCATGAAATCTTTATCTAAAAATGGTACGCGTCCTTCAATGCCCCATGCGGCCAGTGATTTATTAGCTCTTAGGTTGTCGTATAGATATAAGGTATCTAGTTTACGTACTGTCTCTTTGTGGAATTCTTCAGCATTTGGTGCTTTATGAAAATATAGGTAACCTCCAAAAATCTCATCGCTACCTTCACCCGAAAGAACCATTTTGATACCCATAGATTTAATGACGCGAGCTAATAAGTACATAGGCGTTGAAGCCCGAATAGTGGTTACGTCATATGTTTCTAGAAAATATACCACATCTTTAAGAGCGTCTAGCCCTTCTTGAACAGTAAAGTTAACTTCGTGATGCACGGTGCCTATGTGCTTAGCAACTTTTTGTGCAGCTGCAAGGTCGGGTGAGCCCACGAGACCTACCGCAAAAGAATGCAACTGGGGCCACCATGCCTCAGTATGGTCACCTGACTCAACGCGTCTTGCAGCATATTTTTTTGCGACCGCACTTACTAAGGAGCTGTCTAAACCGCCTGAAAGTAAAACGCCATATGGAACATCACTCATTAAATGTCTATGTACTGATGCCTCCATGGCTGTTCTCAAGTCGTCTATAGAGCTTACGTTATTTTTAACTGCGTCGTAATCTCTCCACTCACGCTCATACCATTTTGTAAACGCATTATCTTCACTATAGTAATAATGGCCTGGAGGAAACTGTGCGATTTCGTTGCACGTTCCTTCAAGTGCTTTGAGTTCGCTAGCGACGTAAAATTGTCCTAATTCATCGGTTCCATAATATAATGGAATGATACCTTGATGATCTCTAGCACATAAGAAAACGTCTTTCTTAGAATCATATAAGGCAAAACCGTACATACCATTAAGCTCATCCATGAAATTCACTCCTTTGTCTTGATATAAGGCAAGGATAACCTCACAGTCAGACTTTGTTTTAAAGTCGTAAGAACCTTCATACTGCTCACGTATTTTTTGATGGTTATAAATCTCACCATTTACTGCAAGCACAATAGTACCATCAGGACTATAAAGCGGTTGTCCGCCAGACTGTGGGTCTACAATGGTCAAGCGTTCATGTGCTAGTATTGCTTTTTCACCGCAGTAGATACCTGACCAGTCAGGTCCTCTATGTCTTATTTTTTTAGATAATGCAAGCACTGCTTCACGTTGTTCAGCACTGTCTTTTTTAAGTTGGAAAACCCCTACGATTCCGCACATAATGTTAGTTTTAAATGAAAAAAGGCCTACTTAGAAGTAGACCTTTTGAATTTTTTAAAATACCACAGACTACCTTACGTTTGTAAAGAATTATTATTGCTGTTGATATTATTATTTGTTATCATAACATGGTAAATGTAACTAAAATTTTGAAAGAAACAAATTTCTAAGAAAATTTCGTTTTTAGATTCCTGTGAATCATTAGTTTTTAATGTCTTGCATTTGGTTTGATAACTTGGGGCATTTTTGCAGCAAATCTCTTGAATCTTGGTATTGAAACGCTTTGTATGTAACCTTGATTAGGATTTAATTTTGCGTAGTCTTGATGGTAGTCCTCTGCAATCCAAAATTTTTGAAAAGACTTAACCTCAGCAGCAACGTCGTAGCCTTCTTTAGTTAGCGCTGCGATTTTATCATCTATAATCTTTTTTTGAGCGTCGTTCTGATAGAAAACGATGCTGCGATAGGAGTGACCGTTATCAGGACCTTGGCCATTTTTTTGCTCAATGTATTGAGACGCAAAATAAACATCAACGAGTGTTTTGAAAGTTACTTTAGTCGGGTCGTATTGCACCTCAACAGCCTCTGCATGGTCACCGTGGTTTCTATATGTAGGATTATTGTCTTTGCCACCAGCATAACCTGATACAGCTTCGTTCACACCTATAACTGACTCATAAATTTCCTCAACGCACCAGAAGCATCCACTTGCAAAATATGCTTTCTCCATTCCTTGTTCACTTGCCACCTCAACAGGTTTAGGTTGTGGTTCATTATTGTTTGAAGTTGATGATTCATTGCAGCCGGCTGCTGCAATTACAATAGCTATAATACTTAAGAGTTTCATGTTCTTTAATTTATATACGTAAAATTAACAGGTTGCATTATCTTACTTTATAAAATATCGTTAAATAAAAAATCTCCTATCTATAGGTAGATAGGAGATTTCTATATAATGAAATATTTTAAACTTACAGTTTTTTGAACAAGCTGTTCATAGAGTCTTCTTGTTCTTGTGCAAGTGATGCATCTACTAGTATACGGCCAGAGTGCTCGTCAGTAGTAATTTTTTTACGGCTTGCAATCTCTACCTGAACCTGTGGCGGTATAGTGAAGTACGAACCTCCAGATGCTCCACGCTCGATAGGTACAACCGCAAGACCATTTTTAACACTGGAGCGTATGCGCTTGTATGCTTTTATAAGTCTAGGCTCTATACTTTCTGCATAGTCGTCAGACATTTTCATAAGTGCTTGCTCTTCTTTCTCTGTTTCTTTAAGAATTTCAGAAAGTTCTGCTTTTTTGTGCTTTAAGTGGTCATTACGTGTCGCAAGACGCTCTTTCATAGTCTCTATGACTACATTTTGCTGCTCTATTTGCGCTTTATATTCACGTATGTGCTTTTCAGAAAGTTGCATTTCCAAGTCCTGGAACTCAACCTCTTTAGATAAAGAGTTGAATTCTCTATTATTGCGCACATTCTTTTGTTGCTCGGTATATTTTTCTATAAGGCCCTTGGATTCTTCAATCTGGTTCTTTTTAGATTTAATGTTTTCGTTAAGTTCAGCTAGATGAGCATCTAGTTTTTCTAGTCTGGTCGTAAGCCCAGCTATTTCATCTTCTAAGTCTTGAACTTCTAGAGGTAACTCACCTCGTACGTTGCGTATCTCGTCAATTCTAGAATCGATAAGTTGTAGGTTGTAAAGCTCTCTTAACTTGTCTTCTACAGTCGCCTCGGTCTTTTTTGCCATGGGTTTAAAAATAATTTACTGGGTTTGTTTGCACTTGTGTGCAAAGGATTGCAAAATTACTAAATTTTTTGCTAAGAAAATCATGTAAAAGCTCTTTTGTAAACTGCTCACTTTCATAATGTCCTACATCACACAGGAGCATGTCTTGCGGTTGGAAAAAATCATGATATTTAAGGTCGGCCGTTACATATGCATCAGCGCCAGCTAGCATTGCGTTTTTAATGGCAAACGCTCCAGAACCTCCTAGTACTGCAACTTTTGAGATAGTTCGCTTTCGCGAAAGCGAATGTCTTACAACCTTACTGCCATAAACTTGCTTTATAAGTGATAAAAACTGCTCTTGTTGTAGTGGCTCGGGCAAGGTGCCTATAGCTCCCATACCGATGTCCTGATAGGTGTTTTCCAACGTTGTGATCTCGTAACTTACGGTTTCATATGGGTGCGATTTGTTCAATGCCTCTAGCACCTGTCGTTCCAGATGGGGTAAAAAGGTTATAGAAAGGGCTTGTTCCTCCAGGCGAACATGCTCATCTCTGTTACCTATCGCTGGATTGCTTGCATTGTTTCCCATAAAACTTCCTGTGCCCAGATGGGTGAAACTACAATGAGAATAATTACCCAAACTACCTGCGCCAGCTTCAAATAATGCATTTTCTACCTTTTCAAAATCATTGCTAGGTACGTAGGTGATAAGTTTCTTTATCAGCGCTTTTTTAGGAACAAGGGTTTGAAGATTTTGTAGTTTTAATGCTTGAGCCATGCGGTAACTTACACCGTGCTTTGCAACATCAAGCGCCGTGTGAACTGCATAAATGGCAACATCGTGCTTAATGGCTTTAATTACGGCATCGTTAACATAGTCGCCAGGACGTAGATGTTTAAGCCCTGAAAAAATAATAGGGTGAAAAGCTACGATAAGATTACAGTTTTTTTCTAGTGCCTCGTCAACCACTGCTTCTAAACAATCTAGAGCAATTATTATCCCGTTGACCTCTAGATTTGTTGCGCCTGTTAGAAGTCCTGTGTTATCAAAATCTTCGGCATAGTGCTGTGGTGCTATTTCTTCCAGTGCGTTTATAATGTCTTTAACCTGCATGTGTCTATTTAAGGAGTTAAAGATAAAATTTAAAGCTACTTTTGGGGCTATGCAAGGTCTTAGATTTTTACTTTTTCCATTTTCAGTGCTCTATGATGGTATTACTAGCTTACGTAATACAGCGTTTGACATTGGGATTCTTGAACAGAAATCTTACGACATACCTATTATTGCTGTAGGTAATTTAAGTACCGGTGGTACAGGTAAGACGCCTATGATTGAGTATTTGGTGCGTCAAAATAAAGGAAAACGTATAGCAGTGCTTAGTCGTGGTTACGGTCGTAAGACGAGCGGTTATAGAGAAGTGCAAATCAATGACATCGCCATAAACGTAGGTGATGAGCCATTGCAGTTTAAAAATAAATACCAGGACGAGGTTATAGTTGCCGTATGTGAGAAGCGCGTAGATGGCATAGATATGTTGCTAGCATCACATACACTAGATCTCATTTTACTAGATGATGCATACCAGCACCGCTACGTAAGAGCGTCTAGTTATATTTTACTTACTAGTTACGATAAGCCTTATTTTGAGGATTGTTTGTTGCCTGCTGGAAATTTAAGGGAATCTAAAAGGGGTGCGTCACGAGCACAGCATATTGTAGTTACCAAATGTCCGCTGGATTTAACTATTACTGAAATGTCTAGAATGTCCGAAGCAATAAATCCAGATAAAAATCAATCGGTTCATTTTGCGGGAATAGGCTATGCAAATTTTATGGTGAATGATAATGAGAAAATCTCGCTATCGACTTTAGATATGTCTACCGTAACAATAGTTACCGGTATTGCTAAGCC
>JANQTO010000383.1:0-5441 GCA_030731685.1 Nonlabens sp. | reverse complement strand
AGGTGATAAGCAATGAAAGCATGGTAATAACAACAGAGAAGGACTTTATGAGGCTCAAAGATTACAGTCTCAAAAACATTTTTTATGTCCCTATTGAAACTGTTTTTCTAGGGGAAAATAAACTTTAGTTAATTTCTATTGTTCCAAGGGCTTTTTTAATCTTATCGAAAAAGATGTCCATCTTGAAGGGTTTCGGAATGATGTCGTCAAAACCTAGTTCGTAAAATTCTTTTTCAGTCTCATTAAGGGTCACTGCAGTGAGCGCTATGATAGGTATTTCTTGATTAAAGGCTCTTATTTTAGCAGTAGCATCTTTACCGTTCATATTTGGCATATGAATATCCATTAATACGAGGTCATAATTTTTTTTACTTACCATAGCAAGAGCTTCCAGACCGTCATTTGCTACTTCACATTTAAACGATTTACCTTCAAGTATTTTACGGGTAATCATTTGGTTTATTTTATTGTCTTCTACTATTAGTATTAGTTTTTCTTTGTTTTTCTGGTTTTCTAAATCTCCTTGTTTGGCTGTTGTTTCTTCGGAATCTAAGCTAGTTTCTATAGGCGCTAATTCAGATTGTTTGCGAGCTAGTTGCCTAGTCTGTTCAATTGCAGGCGTCACGTTTTTAGTCGTAGAATCTTTGCTATTGAAGTTTGTTGCCATGTGATTGCTTACAAACTTGTTTGAATCTGGTATTTCAAACCAAATTTCAAATGAGAACAAGCTTCCTCTACCTAGCTTACTATCTAAGTGCACATCGCCGCCCATAAGTTGAACAAGGTTTTTAACGATAGCCAGTCCTAGACCAGTCCCTCCATATTCCCTGCTGGTTGAGGCTTCTTCTTGTTCAAAATTATCAAAAATAAGCGCTTGCTTTTCAGGAGAGATACCTTTACCGTTATCTTCAATTTCAAAACGGATTAATTGTCTATCGTCTATTTTTTTAGAAGCGTTAATGCGTATCCATATATCGCCACTTTCTGTAAATTTAATGGCGTTACTTATGAGATTAATGACGATTTGTGAGATTTTAATAGGGTCCCCTAAAATTCTAGAAGGTATGTGTCTATCAAATTCTAAATGTAGTTCGTTATTTCTGTCATTTGCTTGACCTATTAAAGATACTGTCAAGTCTTTAATTCGTTTTTGAAGGTCAAAAGGAATTGACTCTAGAGCCACTTTATTTGCTTCCAGTTTATTAAAATCTAATATGTTATCAATAAGAGACAATAAATACTCTCCTGACGACTGTAGTGTTTGTAAGTGGTCTATTTGATCTGATTTCGGATTTGACTCGAGTAATAAGTGAGTTAGTCCGGTAACGGCATACATAGGAGTGCGCAACTCATGCGTAATAGTAGATAAAAAGTCTGCTTTAATTTTAGCGGCGTCTTGAGCTCTATCGCGCTCTTCAGTAAGGCTTATATTATTAAGCTCCAGTCTCGTATTGCTTTTTGCTCGCAACTTATTATTCTTAAATAAAGAGAGTGTTAGTAAGCCGAGTAGGGTAAGCATTACAAATAATAATAGCGATGAGGTTTCTCTTCCTCTTAGGGAACTTTGAAGTTCTAGAATCTCAGTTTTTTGAGCCGCTATGACAGCTTCGTATTCCGATTTTTCAACAGGTGTTGATGTTAATTTTGCTTTCTCCCGCAATAATTCATTATAGCGATTTGTGTAAATAAAGGCCTTTTCAAAGTTTCCCTTTTTGACAGATAAGTCTTTTAACAGGGAAATCCCATCTAGTTCTAAACTGCTATAATGATACTTTTTACTAATGGTAACAGCCGAGTCTATGGAAGTTTCAGCACTTTCAATTTGTCCGCTATCTAGTAGGAGTGAAGATCTTGCGAGTTGTGCTTGTGCCTCGTAAAAAAATAGTTTGTTAGTTCTTAAGTCTGGTAATACCTTATTGTAGAGTTGTAATGCCTCTTTGTTATTTCCCGATGCTTTGAATAACTGTGCTCTTAAAAATTGTGAAGTTGTCGCAATCTCTGCATCGCGTAAAGCGTAGATAGAAGCGTTAAGGTTATTTAGTTCTTCATTAGCAGCGGTGTATTTTTTTTCTAAAATCAGTAGCTCTACATTCAGCAAACCCTTTTTTACATAAGAGTTTGAATTTTGTAGCACTAGAGACTGTGTGCTTGCTAGTATATTTCTAGCTTTAACTGGATTGTCAGAAAGTATGAGGTACTGCGCATATGCAATTTGAGTATCCGCGTAAATTGTGGAATCTTGTGCAATCTCACGGGCGCTGTTGATTATGGAATAAGCCTCTTGATATTTACCTGAAAACGAAGCCTCTCGAGCGTCTCTTAAAAGTCGGTCCACGGCAATTTGCTGGCTTGCTTTTGAAACCTGTAGATTTTCCTGCTGACCAGTCACGGTGAGGCTAATGCATAGCGCAAATAATAATGATATGTTTTTAAAGAGTACTATAAATTCCTGTATATAATCTCACAAATATATAACTACTCGTAGTTTAAACGACTAAAAAAGGTAATTTGAAGCACTATAAATGCATTTCGTCGATTATTTTTATGGAATAAATAATTTACTTACCTCAGGAGATTTTCAATGTAAGGTCTAAAAGTCGGTTTGCATAGCCGCTTTCATTGTCATACCATCCTATTAATTTAACCATCCTACCTATAACCGAGGTCATTTGTGAATCAAATATGCAAGAGTACGGCATTCCACTTATGTCTATAGACACCATAGGTACAGTTGTATAAGAAAAGGTGCTTGGATTTTTACGAGCAAATTCTTTAAAAGCTGTATTTACCTCTTCAATCGTAGTTTCTCTTTGAACATTGATGGTCATATCAGTTAAACTGCCGTTTGGCACAGGAACTCGTATGCCACAGCCACCTATCACGTCGCTTAAGTGTGGAAAAACCTTAGTGAGAGCCTTTGCAGCTCCCGTGGTAGTGGGAACAATAGATTGGCCTGCTGCACGTGCTCGTCTTAAGTCTTGATGTGGCTGGTCGTGTAAACTTTGGTCAGTAGTGTAACTATGAACTGTAGTTATGTAGGCTTGTTCAATACCGCACAATTCGTCTAGTACCTTTATAAGAGGTGCAGCGTTGTTCGTTGTACAGCTCGCATTTGATATAATTACGTCGGTTTTTTCTAAGATATCGTCATTTACACCTAAAATCACGGTCTTAATATCGTCGTCTACCGGTGGGCAGCTCAGGATAACTTTTTTTGCGCCTGCGTACAAATGTTTATTTAAAAGCTCCTTGGTTTTAAATTTACCAGTACTTTCAATAACGATATCCACGCCGCTCCAGTTCAGCTCTTCTAACTGAGCTGTTCTGGTATATTTGATTTTATTGCCATTAACGATGATTGATTCATCATCATGAGTTATTTCACCCTGTAAAACACCATGAATGGAGTCATACTTTAAAAGGTGCGCCATGACATGCACTGGAGCCAAATCGTTTATAGCGATAACCTCTATTGATTCATTTTGAAGTGCAGTACGCAAAAACGTGCGACCTATACGACCGAATCCATTTATAGCAACTTTGATTTTTACCATTTATAATTGCTTAAAAACCACTGAGGTTTAAGTAATTTACCGTTGATTGATATATTTACAGAATATGTTTATGCGCCTTGTAACTAGAACGCACTAGAGGACCACTTTCTACATGGCGAAAACCCATCTCAAGTCCAGCGATTTCATAAATCTTGAATTGTTCTGGAGTTATAAACTCCTTTACGGGTAAGTGTTTTTTAGAAGGCTGTAAGTATTGACCTAGCGTGATTACATCTACCTGATTGTCGCGCAAATCGCGCATGGTCTGTAAAACCTCGTGCTCTTCTTCGCCCAGACCTAGCATTATTCCAGACTTGGTTCTATTAATGCCTTCTTGCTTTAAATATCTTAAAACTTCAAGACTCTTTTCATATTTTGCTTGAATACGTACCTCACGCGTAAGACGTTTTACGGTTTCCATATTATGGGAAACAACCTCTGGATTTGCCTCAACAATACGATCTATGTTACGGGTTACCCCTTGAAAATCTGGTATAAGAGTTTCCAGTGTTGTATCAGGATTCATGCGTCTTATGGCCTGAACGGTTTCCTTCCATATAATGCTGCCCATGTCCTTGAGGTCATCGCGGTCTACACTTGTGATCACTGCATGCTTGATATTCATGAGTTTAATAGAACGTGCAACTTTCTCAGGCTCTGCCCAGTCTATAGTATCAGGTCGCCCTGTTTTAACGCCACAAAAACCACATGAACGTGTGCAGGTATTTCCCAATATCATAAATGTGGCAGTACCTTCTGTCCAGCATTCACCCATGTTAGGACAGCTACCGCTGGTACATATGGTGTTTAGTTCGTATTTATCTACGAGACTTCTTAACTCTTTATATTTTTGACCTACGGGCAGTTTTACGCGTAACCATTTAGGTTTTCCTGCCGGCGGTGCTACTGATTCTTGAATCGTGTTCATACTACAAATTTAATGATTTAGTAGTCGTTACGGGTTATAAATCCCTACTTCCAGCTTTTAGTTTTGCTGCCTGAATTAAAAAATAGATAACATTGGGTGAAAATAATACTGAGTTCTAAAACCGGTAAGTAGGGTATGAGTTCGCTTTCGCGAAAGCGAGATGCCGCAAGCCCCATAACAGCCCAGACAACTATGTAACGCACTAAAATCAATGCAAGTATAAACTCCCAGTGTGGAGCAATGATAAGACCAAGGATAGCTGCAATTACAAATCCTAGCTGACTAAGATAGAACAATCCTAAAAGTAGTTTCTGACCAGTTTTATAATACTTAGCAGTGTTTACGTGCCGTTGTTTCTGCTTTATCCATTCTTTCCAGGTAGTTTTAGGTTTTGAAATGGTAAACGCATCTGGTTCTATTTGTATCGCTGTATTTTTAGACGTTGCAGCTTCATTTACAAACAAGTCATCATCACCACCTATAATATTCATGTGATTAATAAAACCGTTTACGGCATAAAACTGCTCATTAGTATACGCAAGATTGCGACCTACGCCCATGTAAGGATTGCCTTTAATGGCATAGCTCAAATATTGAAAAGCGGTAAGTACGGTCTCGTAACGTATGATTGCGTTTAAAAACGACCCTTTCACGTGCTCATAACCGCTGTAGCCTAAAACGATGGTTTTATCGCCAGTCATTTTAGAGGCCATAAGTCCTAACCACTTTTTACTTAATGGTCTACAATCAGCATCTATAAAAACATGTTTTGAGTACGACGCCTTTTTGATGCCCAGTGTTAATGCATATTTTTTGTTACCCCAAAAATTCTCATTGTTAACAACGTCAACCATTTTTATGCGATTATCTTGCGCTACAAAGTTCTCGATAATGTCACGAGTATCATCTGTGCTAGCATCATTGATAAGGATAATTTCGAAAGTTGGATATGCTTGTTC
>JANQTO010000382.1 GCA_030731685.1 Nonlabens sp. | reverse complement strand
TTTGGTTTGTTTGATAACTTTCTTGAAGGTTCTAGAGAATACTATAACCAGGCAACTAGTGACCTATTATTTGAACTACCTATTGCTCCTAGTAACGGTATAAACATTACACCAACAAATATTGGGGATATAGAAAATAGAGGTCTTGAATTAGCACTTACCGCGCACTTTTTTAAGAAACAAGATTTTAACTGGGATTTGACATTGCAGGCTAGTACCTTTAAAAATGAAATTACTAGTATTCCTGATCCATTTATTAATGGAACGAAGAGATGGGCAGAGGGACGCTCAAGATTTGATTGGTACCTTTTACGCACAGCAGGTGTAGATCCAGCAAATGGAGATCAACTATTCTATCTTTACACATTAGATGCTAACGGCGAGAGCATACCTACCTTAAACGCAGATGGAACACAGGCCACTACAAATGACTGGAGAGAGACAGAGAGAGCATACACGGGTGATTCATCACTTCCAGATTTATTAGGTTCTGTATCTAACACGTTTACATATAAAAACTTCGATCTTAGTGTCTTAATTACGTATGGTATAGGTGGTAAAATCCTTGATGGCGCATACTCTGGTTTAATGCACAGCGGTACTTACGGTAGTGCTTTTCACCCAGACATTTTAAGAGCTTGGCAGCAACCAGGTGATATTACAGATGTACCGAGACTTGAAAACGGTAACCCTAATTTAGTAAGAGGTAACTCGGATAGATTTTTAACTGACGCTTCTTTCTGGGCACTTAGAAATGTAAACTTCGGTTATAATTTTGATGGCTCTGTAATTAATGCTTTAGGTATAGATAAGTTGCGTGTTTATGCAACTGGTGAGAATTTATTTATTAAATCTGAAAGAACTGGTCTCAATCCACAGTATAATCTTGCAGGAACAACATCTGCAAACGACTTTTCGCCAAATAGGATATTGTCTCTAGGATTAAACCTTTCATTCTAAAAACTCAAAAATCATGAAAACAATAAAAAAAATAATTTTAGTAATGGCGTTATTGCCTATACTATCTTGTGAGGACGAGTTCATAGAACGGACTCCTACAAATGCAATGTCTGCATCAGCAGCGCTTTCTAGCCCTGAAAATATGCAACTCGTACTTAACGGTGTTCATAGAGGTCTTTACTCGCAAGCTGGAACAGTGTTCCCTGGTGGAAGCAATGACCGTGGTGGAGAACACTTCTGGGTGCCTATGGGTGATAATATTGGAGGTAGCCTTATTCATTCAGCCGACGCAAATAACCTAGGTTGGAGAACTAATATGCAGTGGAACGATCACACAGTACCTACGTCATTAACCGTAGAGAGTTTTTGGTACCATAGATATAACATTATACTTCATGCAAATTTGCTAATTAACGGTATCCCTGATTCTGGATTTACACCGACACCTGTTTTGAACGAGATATTAGGTCAGGCATATACCTACAGAGCATACGCATACCTTTCTTTAGTGCAACACTATGGTAAGGGCTATCTAGTGGGGAATCCTACTACAGACAAAGGTGTTCCTCTTGTTTTAGAATCTGGTGGACTATCTAATTTACCACGTTCTACAGTAGAGCAAGTTTACGTACAAATAGGTCAAGATTTAGATGCTGCTATAGCTGCTTTCACAAATGGTTCGGGCAGATCAGGCAGTGGACCGGTTGCAAAATCTCAACTGAATATTAATGTGGCACACGGTTTAAAAGCACGCTGGGCACTTAACAAAGGTGATTATACGACTGCTGCAACTTCTGCAGTAGCTGCTCGTGCTGGTTTTCCTTTAATGAATGAAGCAGACTGGAAATCAGGATTTAATACAAATAATCTTTCTGAAGTTATTTGGGGTAGTAATGTTATTTCTACTGAGACTGTGTTTTTCCGTGCTTATTTTTATCTTGCTAGTAATACATTTAACGGTAGTCAGATTCGTACGAATCCTAAAATTGCAGACCGCAGAGTTGTAGATGCTATACCATCTACTGATTATAGAAAAGATGTGTTTATTAAGGATGCACCTAACACAAATGGATCTGCAGCAAATGCTCAGGGAGGTGTATCAGGCGGTGTGCCTAGAGATCCTAATTATGCCACTGTTGCTGCTTACAATGCTCGCAGAGCTGCTATAAATGCACAATTTGGTATAACAAACAGTTTCAATCAGCACCCATATATGCATTTCAAACTAAAGAATGCAAACCCTGGTAGTATAGACCCAGATGATATAATTTACATGCGTAGTGCTGAAATGTATTTAATTGAAGCAGAAGCTAAGGCTATGTTACCATCACCAGATTTGGCTGGAGCACGCGCTGCATTAACTGCATTAGTCTCCACTAGAGACACAGGTTACAATGCAGCTTTATTTACCACGCAAGCTGAGGTAATGGCACAGATTAAATTCCAAAGAAGAGTGGAATTATACGGTGAAGGATTTAGTTACACTGATAAAATTCGTTGGGACGAAGGTATAGACCATAGTGCTAACGGTGGTTCTGGTGCATCACAAACATTGTATCAAAATGCTTATATCATAGCTAGACCATCTGTTAATGATGACTGGATTTTTAAAATACCACAAGCAGAAATTGATGCGAACGCAAACATTGGTCCTGGCGATCAGAACTAATTTATAATTTTTATTAGCCAAGTTTTTAGAAACCGTCTTGTTAAAAAGCAAGACGGTTTTTTCATTGTACTTAATTGAAACAGTACTTATAAGAATGTAATTGCCAAAGAGAACTTAATTTCATC
>JANQTO010000381.1 GCA_030731685.1 Nonlabens sp. | reverse complement strand
CTGGTATTCCAGTAGCTGAAAGGGCAGAACGCACGCTATCGTCACTGGTGTCGCGTACAAATTTAAATGCCCATGCGTTACCTGACTCTTTGCCGCCTATCTCACTGTTCATTAAATTACCTAAACGTACAAACGTCCCACCAATAGCTGTAGGGATTACAATACGGTCCAGTATCCAGAACATGTGTTTTTGCAGGTGTTTGCGACTGTAAAAGAACATGGCAATGATAATTCCTATGGCTGCACCATGACTTGCCATACCCATAAATCCAGTCCACTCAAAAGGACTTAGTTGAAAAGGTAGCAAAACATGTAGCGGGTCTGAAAATAATACATCGCGCTCATAAAATAAATAATGACCTATACGTGCACCTACTAAACAGCCTATTACCGTATACATAAATAAAGGGTCTAGCTTTTCAAACGAAATACCCTCACGCTTGAAAATAGGCTTGATAATGTACCACCCTAAAACAAATGCAATGACGTAGGATAGACTATAAAAATGAATTTTGAAAAAACCTAAATCTATCCCTTCGAGTGGATTCCATATAATATCAAGTGCGTACATAGATGATGTTTAATGTAAAGGTCAAAAATAAGACTTTCTAAAGTCTAATTTGTATGGCTGCCTGTAATGATTTTCAGATTAACCAGTATGGAAATAGTAATTTATAATGTGAAGAAACTCTTATTCAAACGGTCTATAAGTTCATAAAAACATTTAAAGAATTAACCATTCAAGTAGGTTTTAGTTTGAAAGAAGATTTATTTCTAACCTCTAACCTCTAACCTCTAACCTCTAACCTCTAACTTCAAGGTACTGGATCATACCCCTTACCGCCCCAGGGGTGGCAGCTACCTATACGCTTAATGGCGAGCCAGCTGCCTTTAAAGCCGCCGTGTTTTTGAATAGCTTCCATCGCATAAGTACTACACGTAGGACTATACCTGCATGTTGCTGGGGTAAATGGAGAGATAGCTACTTTATAAAATTTTATAAGCCAAAGCAATGGGTAGGCAAGTAGCTTCATTTTCATAGTTATTGAACTGTAAAGCTAGTTCCGTCTGGACCATCATTGAGCTGTATACCAGCTGCTGCAAGATCATCACGTATTTTGTCGCTTGTTGCAAAATCACGGTTTGCTCTTGCAGTTGCACGTAAATCTATGACAAGTTTCATAGCGCCATCTAAATGGTTACTTGCAGCTTCACCTGCGGCTGCACTAGCGTCTTGTAAACCTAAAACGTCGTAGAAAAACGCTTCCATAGTTGTTGTGAGTATGGAAAGGTCTGCTTCGGTAATGGTCTGTTTCCCTTCGGCTATGGCGTGTATCAACTTTGTTGCTTCAAATAGTTCAGCAATAAGTATAGGTGTGTTAAAGTCGTCGTTCATCGCGGCATATGCTCGTTTTTGCCATGCGTGTACGTCAACCGTAGAACTTGCTCCTGATTGCAATGTTTTAACAATCTTAAGAGCCTCCACAAGTCTGTTAAAACCTTTTTCTGCTGCGAGGATTGCGTCATTACTAAAATCGAGAACAGAACGGTAATGTGCCTGCATCATGAAAAAACGAACAACGCTAGGCGCAAACGACTTTTGCATAAAGTCATTATCGCCACTAAAAAGTTCTTCAGGTAAAATAGAATTGCCTGTACTCTTGGACATTTTTTTACCGTTTAAGGTAAGCATGTTTGCGTGCATCCAGTAATTTACCGGGCTATGACCATGCGCAGCTTGTCCCTGTGCAATTTCACACTCATGGTGCGGAAATTTTAAGTCCATACCACCACCGTGTAGGTCAAATGTCTCACCCAGATATTTAGAACTCATAACGGTACATTCTAAGTGCCAACCGGGAAAACCGTCGCCCCAAGGTGAAGGCCATCGCATGATATGAGCTGGTGAGGCCTTTTTCCAAAGTGCAAAATCCTGTGCGTTCTCTTTTTCGGTCTGACCTTCGAGCTCACGGGTATTTGCAATCATATCATCAATGTTACGGCCGCTCAGGATGCCGTAATGATGTTGTTTATTGTATTTAATAACGTCAAAATAGACAGAACCGTCCTTCTCGTAAGCAAAGCCCTTGTCTATGATCGTTTTTATTATCTCAATTTGTTCCACAATGTGACCAGTTGCCGTAGGTTCT
Organism: Nonlabens sp.; assembly: GCA_030731685.1. GTDB lineage: Bacteria > Bacteroidota > Bacteroidia > Flavobacteriales > Flavobacteriaceae > Nonlabens. The sequence continues at coordinate 610 of JANQTO010000381.1, read as the reverse complement.
ATACTCGGCGGCAAGCTGTTAAACTTGTTCATCACATTATGAAAATCTATGGTGTAGCGTTGCACCACTTCCATAGGTTCGAGCTGCTCTAAACGTGCCTTTTTAGATATTTTATCTTCACCTTGATCTGCATCGTCTGTTAAATGACCAGCGTCTGTAATATTGCGCACGTATCGCACTTTATATCCCAAGTGGCGCAAATACCTGTAAATCATGTCAAAACTGATGAACGTACGACAATTTCCTAAATGTACATTGCTGTAAACCGTAGGGCCACAAACATACATGCCCACACTTCCTGGGTTTATGGTTTTAAAAACCTCCTTTTTACCAGTTAGAGAATTGTAGAGTTGTAATTTGTTTTGCTCGTAGCTCGCCATGATTTATGTTTTTTTAATGCAGTAGAGATTGTGATTTGTTACGCTTTCGCGAAAGCGGAATTCCCACAACCAGATATTCTAAAATAGATATTTAAAAAGATTTAAAACTGCGTGTCAAATTTAATGTAATCCAGAAACTCGCGTTTAACCGCCAAATCTTTAAACTTACCACCAAACTCACCAGTAATAGTGCTGCTGTCTATGTCGCGTATGCCGCGGCTATTCACGCA
>JANQTO010000380.1 GCA_030731685.1 Nonlabens sp. | reverse complement strand
ACATTTATAATCTTGCCTTATGAAATTTTTTATAGACACTGCAAATCTTGACCAAATTGCCGAAGCACAAAATCTAGGCGTTCTAGATGGCGTTACTACAAACCCATCACTCATGGCCAAAGAAGGTATCACTGGAGCTCAAAACATTTTAGATCACTACAAAAAAATATGTGAGATTGTAGACGGTGACGTGAGTGCAGAAGTAATTGCCACAGACTTTGATGGTATGGTAAAACAAGGTACTGAGCTAGCAGCCCTGCATGAACAAATTGTTGTAAAACTACCTATGATTAAAGACGGCGTAAAAGCTTGTAAATACTTTAGCGATAAGGGAATCAAAACTAACGTGACGCTAGTATTCTCTGCTGGGCAGGCGTTGCTAGCCGCCAAAGCTGGTGCTACATACGTCTCTCCATTCATAGGCAGGCTAGATGATATAAGTACCGACGGATTAAACCTCGTTGCTGAAATCAGACAGATTTATGACAACTACGGTTTTGAAACACAAATTCTTGCAGCGTCTGTAAGACATACCATGCATGTTATAGATTGTGCAAAAATAGGGGCAGATGTTATGACAGGACCGCTGTCGTCTATTGAAGGATTGTTAAAACATCCACTTACAGACATAGGTCTTGCAACGTTCCTTGCAGACTATAAAAAAGGGAATTCATAATTATACTGTCCAAATCAATTGCATAAAAAAAGCGCCTTTCTAAAAAAGGTGCTTTTTTTTATTTACTTACATAACCTAGTAAGGTCGTTTCTATTTTGTAATGCAAAAGGTTCAAGTTACTATCCAGTATCGTTAAGTCCTCATCAATTAAGATTGCTCTTTTACTACCCATGAGAACATTACTCAAGTTGTAATTGTTATTACTCGCAACCTGATATTCATTTTTAGTTTCAAGGTCCATAGATTTCAATGCGTTTCGCCAGTTGGCACTGTTGCCATCATCAGTATTAATGCCTATGAAATCAAGCTCGGGATATTTTTTCCGTAAGTCAGCCACGGTGAGGTGTACCTGCATATTGTACGTCTCATCTTTTGAAGACCAATAGTAAATTATGGTAGGTTTTGCTACAATAGCTCCTAACATTACTTCATTATCAGCATCATTTTTAAGCAATAAGTCGGCGAGGTCGTTTCCTGTCCTTGTGGTCTTGAAACTGGCTGCAAACGCCTGCATAAAGGCTTGATTATTTTTGTTTTTGCTTAGGCTCAAATACGACTTTAAGACGGCTTGCGGTGTTTCTTGATCTTTTGCATTACGTAGGTAATTACGTGTGTAGTTCAAAAGATACAGCTCGCGCATGGTGTCGTTTAAAAGCAAGTCATTTGTTACTTGTAATCTTGTTAGCGCATATGAGAGATTGCTGGAATTTATTTTACGTTCAAGTAGCTTTTCTCTTGTTTTATTTGCTATTAGTGAATTTAAATATGCCTTGAACGAATTATTATTGAGGTAATCGACATCTTCAAGGTCGATGGTTTTGCGGTGGTCGTAAAATGTTTCAGGCACTTTAGCGGTACAGGGCTTTGCAGAACTACCACAGTGGGCCGCAACATACCGTTCTTTTTTGTTGTAGTTATTGAGCCATATAATCTGTTCAACGATGGGCACAAAATCTTTACTAAAATTTTGCTTTTTTGCGTCTTTATGTAATTGTTCGATTTGTTTGTTTGCACGCGCTGTGATAAGGTCTAAAAATGCAGCAGGCTCCTTCTTATATTGTGGTAAAAAGGCTTTGTTAGCTTCTTCCATCTTCACAAACATATCAATAAGATAGTTGTTTTCCTTAGCGTGACCACTACTAAATGCTAGTGACTCGTCAAACGATTTAGTGTCTACAAAAAGCGCGATGCTATCTCCTGGCTCTATGTAAATAGATTGATATTCAGTTGCGTGCCAGAATGTGTAAAGTCCAGGTTTTGATACCTTTTTCAAATTCAAGGTAAACTCATTTTCCATGTTAAGGGCAATGGTGTCGTTTACATTTTGGTAATTTGTAAGGACGACTACGCCATTTTTAGGATTGACTATTTTACCTTTTACAAATGCAATTTGCTCTTTTTTAACATCATCACACGAGAATGCAAGCACTAAAACCATAGTTAGTAAAGTTGCAGGGATGATGTGAAAATTACGCTTTCGCGAAAGCAAAAAAGAAACGAGCATAGGGATAATTAAATCGTATTACAAATGAAAACGTTTCACGGCGCAATACCTGTTAATGGCGTGTTAAAAAGTTACTGACACATAGCCCATAAACTATGTGTTTTCAGTACTTTTGCACGCTCAAAATGATATTATGTTAACAGTTTCAAATCTTTCGGTACAATTTGGTAAACGCGTTCTCTTTGATGAGGTAAATGCTAAATTTGGTGGGAGCAATTGCTATGGAATCATAGGAGCAAACGGTGCTGGTAAATCTACTTTTCTTAAGATTATCACTGGCAAAATGGACCCCACAAGTGGTCATGTGCATCTAGAGGCTGGAAAGCGCATGTCTGTTCTTGAACAAGATCACAACGCTCATGATGCCGATACCGTTTTAGAAACCGTACTCAAGGGTAATAGCGTTCTCTATGATTTGAAATCACAAATAGATGCACTTTATGCAGACTATACTGACGAGAATGCTGAGAAAATAGGAGAACTGCAAGTGACCTTTGAAGAGATGAACGGCTGGAATGCAGACAGTATGGCCGCGTCATTGCTATCAAATCTAGGAATAGGTGAGGAGTATCACTATACGCT
>JANQTO010000379.1 GCA_030731685.1 Nonlabens sp. | reverse complement strand
AAAATCAAAAGTAAAATCAAAAATCTCACAGCTCAAGGCTCACCGCTCACAGCTCGCCACTCACGACTCACCCAGCTCATTGTCCTCAAAATCTTTGCGTAAATCAAGATTTCTGAAGGTAGGCGAGACAGCAGCGGTAGTTAAAACGGTAATCAAGGTCATGGTGCCGCCAAAAACTACAGCCGTAACCGTTCCCATAAGTTTTGCCGTAACGCCACTTTCAAAAGCACCCAGCTCATTTGAAGAACCTACAAACATAGAGTTTACCGACGCTACACGACCACGCATATGGTCGGGTGTTTTGAGTTGGAGAATAGTTTGTCTTATGACCATGGAAACACCGTCAGTCACACCACTAAAGAATAATGCCACCACCGAAATCCAAAAGGTAGAAGATAGCCCAAAAACAATAATACACACCCCAAAACCAAAAATCGCACTAAGCAATTTCATCCCTGCGTTTTTACTGATAGGAATATAAGCTGTGGCAACCATCGTAAGAATCGCACCAACGGATGGCGCAGCGCGTAGCACGCCAAATCCTTCACTACCTACTTTCAAGATGTCCTGTGCAAAAATGGGTAGTAAAATAACCGCACCACCAAAAAGTACCGAAACCATATCTAGCGTCAATGCGCCTAAAATGGATTTTGTTCTAAACACAAAGCTCAGTCCTTCTTTAAGGCTTTCTTTGATGGGTTCATTAATTTTGGTATTGAGAATAGGCTTTTTAGAGATGTTGAAGACCGTAATTAACGAGAGAAGCACAAAACTAAAAACGATGCACAGCGACCAGTGAACCCCAAACCAGCTGATAGCAAAACCAGAAAATGCTAACCCAACGACTGATGCTATTTGCCAGCTGGAACTAGACCAGGTCGCTGCATTGGGATATACTTTCTTAGGAACGATAAGTGCAATGAGCGAGAATAAAATAGGTCCGAAAAAAGACCGTAAAAGACCTCCGAAAAATACCAAGGCATAAATACTATACAAAACGGTATTTGTAGACCAACCTACTACAACTTGCGGCCATGTAAGTAAGAATAATCCAAGACTGATTAACGAGAACGCAGCAATACAAATCGCCAGCAGATTGCGCTTTTCTCGCTGGTCCACAATATGTCCGGCAAAAAGCGCCATACCAAAAGCAGGAACAAACTCCATAAGACCGATAATCGCTAGGGATAACGGGTCTTTAGTAAGCGAGTACACTTGCCACTCGATAACAATAAATTGCATGGACCAGCCAAACACGAGCAAGAATCGCATCAATAGAAAAATTCTAAATTCCTTGAATCGTAATGCTGCGTATGGGTCGTTTTTGGACAAGATTTTACCTTCTAAATTAGTAATGTAAAATTATAACAACCCGACGGGTTATTACTGTATTGGAGTTGTCTAATAATGTGCTTCTATAAACGCTTTAACCTTGGTCTGCAAGTCCGAATATTGAACCGCACTCCAGTTTCCATGTCCACCATCATAAATTGTTGATTCGTAAGTAACATTCTTTGCACTCAGTGCTGCTTCAAATCGGGTGAGTTGTGTGAGCGGTACTAATGGGTCAGCATTACCATAAAAATTAATGGTCGGTGGTGATGTCGCAGTCACTTGCGTTGCAGGACTCAGTGTAGTTGCTGCATTGAAACCAGCAGGATATTCACTCGTGTCTATAAAACTTGCGAGCACTGCCTGATACGATGTGTTGTTTGCAAAATAAGGGTCAGTAAAATCTACGGGACCTACCATGTTGATTACCGCTTTTATGCGGTCGCCTTCATTTTGAGTATAGGCATAAAGCGTGGCGATGTGTGCTCCTGCACTAATTCCGTACAGTGCAAACGTACCATTTATACCATACTCACTTTTATTTGCGACTAGTTTATTGATTACAGATTTTATGTCTTCTAGCTGGTCAGGAAATGCCTTGCGGTTCGTGCCATTTGCAAGCCTGTAGTTCATGTTAATGACTGCGTGGTCTGGCAAAGCACGTTGTATTAATCCTACGAGACCGTTAACATCATTCTTATCGCCACTCGTCCAGCCGCCACCATGGATAATAACCACTGTTTTTGTAGTACTTGCAGACCTGTTTGCTGGTAAATATATGTCCATGGTTTGTTGCTCGTCACTACCGTAGGCAACGTTGAGCTCTGTTTTTGCGACAAGTATTACTGCAGTCTCAGGTTTTGAAGTTTCATTATTACAAGATATGGGTAGCAGGGTTCCCAGTATCAAAAGTGCTAAAAAAAGCGTTTTTACATTCATTACAGTAACTTAAAGGACATTTATGCCACTAAGATAAAGTATATGGGATAACAGGCACGTTCTTTAACAAAAACGAAACATTTTAAACCTGTTCCTAACCTAACTTTGGCGCATGAGATTTTTTATTGCTATTGTCATTTTTATTGCCCTTGAAATCTATGCATTTCAACTTATACGAACCCTATCACGAGGTCACTGGTGGAAATGGGTCTATCTCGCAATATCTCTGGGAGTTATTCTCAATTTAATGCTGCAATTTTATATAAACGGCAGGTCAGGAAATTCTATAACGAGGGATTTTTCTACAACGCTTTTCATTGCATTTCTTTCTTTGAAAGCTATATTCATTCTGTTCATGTTCGGCGAGGATATTTACAGATTTTTTGAGGGTTTGTGGAGTTCGCTTTCGCGAAAGCGTAACCCTTAACAATCATTTCTGCCCAGCCGCAGACGGTTTATTTCTACCATAGGTCTTGCGGTGGCTGCATTACCTTTTGGA
>JANQTO010000378.1 GCA_030731685.1 Nonlabens sp. | reverse complement strand
ATTACAATAACCTCTTTACCGTCTTCTTTTAAATGCTGTAGCACGTTTTTACGCTCTTTCTTATCATCTATACAATCTAGACATATTACTGCATACTGCTCACCTAGCGCCATCATGACGTTTGTGTGATAAATAGGCAATCGTTTATCTTCTACGGTTTGGTAAGCTGTGAAAATTACGGGCGTGTATTCAAAATCTTCACAAAACTCTATGAGTAATTCCTCATGCGCTCGAGGAGAGATACTACAATAAGCTTTTTGATTTGCTCTGTCCAGCAACAGGCTACCTGTTCCTTCTAGAAATAAATCTTCTTCCTCGGCAGTGGAATAGTCTACCACGTTATTTATTTGAAAGCCGTTTTCTTCTAATGTATCTAAAACCTCGGGTCTGCGTTCCAGCCTTCTATTTTCAGCAAACATGGGATACAGAGCAACGTCACCATTTTCATGTGTAGAAATCCAGTTGTTAGGAAAAAGAGAATCTGGTGTGTCGTTTTTTTCATCGGCTGAAATGACGAGAACGTTGATACCTTTTTCTTGTAAGTTACTTACAAAAACGTCAAATTACTGTTGCGCTTTTTGGTTTGCAACATCGTTTTTGATACGCTGGTGCGCGTCTAAATCTTGGTAATAATTGTTAACGGCAGTTTGTTCATTCAAACGGAACTGCACAGGACGTACCATAAAAACGGTATCGGTTATTTGCTTCATTTAATCTCTTATTAAGGGTAAGGTAGAACATCGCAACAAGCCTTCTTGCTTAGCAATCTCTGCATAGGGAACTTCTTCCACGGTGATACCATGACTACGAAGCCAGGTATTTAAACGTGTGAAGTTTTTCTCAGATATAACTACATCTGGCGCAATAGAAAAAACATTAGAATTCATGTGATACATTTCTTCGCTGGTAATTTCAAAACAGTTTTCACGGCCAAAAAAGTCCACGAGATACTGATATTCCTCTTCTTGCAAAAAGCCATTTTTATGAATGATACATTTGTCTTTTCCTACAGGCTGGAAACAACAATCTAAATGCAACGCATTGTTGTATGGGTCTAGATTATCCTTGCGTAAATTAAAACTCACTACCGTTTTATGCGGAAACGTTTCTTGCAACCACTTCACACCTAGGGTGTTTGTACGTGCTATTATGAAGTCTGCATAGTCTGCACCGCGATATGTTCCTACAAAAAGATAGTCACCATGCACGATAACATCACCACCTTCTATATGCACTTCTTCTGGAGGTCTTATAACATTATTAGCATCTATTTGATCTAGTACGTACTGTATGGCTTCAATCTCTTCTTCACGGTCGGGTAAAATATTTGCAATCACAAATGTATTGTCAATGACAAAACCTATGTCTCTGGTAAAAATCTGGTTGCAATCTTCAATATGTTCAGGACGGTAAACGTCTACATCATACTTTTCAAAGACTGCGTTCACCGCTTCCATTTCAAGTTCCATATCTTCGTTTGATGGATATGTTCCTGCTAGAATATGTTCTCGAGATTTAGGGTCGTAAGCGTCTTCTAGTTTAGGCTCTGGTCCATTACTAGACGCAGTTCCTAAAATCACCGCACGCAATCGCGATGTTTCATTTACTACGTGAAGATTCATTTTGTTCATAGCTGCGAATTTAATAATTAAAGCCCCATTTCTATAGCAAATAATAAATGAGATTATTAACGATTCAGGATATGATTATTACCTATCATACAACAATGACAAACGCTTCTCGTTCTTGAAAAAACAACAATCATGAAAAAACTCCTTGTCCTATTTCTTATATGCTTTCCGCTAATCAATGTAGCTCAAGACTCAAAGCAAACCGAGGTAGATAGTTTACTAACCGCAAAAGCAGAAAAACTCTATTTCAAAGACCAAAAATGGCGTCGCACACTTACATCGCTAGTCTCCTCAAATTGCGAAACACGCACATCAGCAAATAGTTCTCCCAATTCGAAGAAAGGTAAAATTGCTCATCGATTATTTTTTAATGACCTTATCAATATTACAGACGAACAAAACACTAAAGAATTAATCGCTTTAACTACTCAATATGGTTTCCCTGGAATGAATAGGCTCGGTAATAAGCATCCTGTGTACATTGTTTTTGTGCACTCAGATGAGACATTCTTTCCAGAAATTATAAGATTAGTTCAGAAAGAACATACCTTGGGCAATATGACTGAATGGGAAAAAGACCACATATTATGGCACGTTGAAAGAAAACGCGAGGGTTACTGGTTGCAGCCAAACAAGCCAGTATGGTTTGGAACAGACGAAGATATCATGAACTACTTCCTCAAATAAAAAAGTCCCTACTGCTCGCAGTAGGGACTTTCAATATGGTAATCGTATTTCTATCTGTTCTCTACGGCAACAAATGGTCGTAACGGTGAACCTGTATAAATTTGTCTAGGACGACCTATCGGCTCCTTGTTCTCACGCATTTCTTTCCATTGTGCAATCCAGCCCGGTAAACGGCCTAGTGCAAACATCACAGTGAACATTTCCACAGGAATACCCATAGCACGGTAAATAATTCCTGAGTAGAAATCTACATTAGGATACAACTTACGGTCTACAAAATACGGGTCATTGAGTGCTTCTTTTTCCAGAGCTTTAGCAATATCCAGGATTGGGTCGTCAATGCCTAATGATTCTAAGACCTCATCAGCAGCTACCTTAATAATTTTTGCGCGTGGATCAAAGTTTTTGTAAACTCTGTGACCAAAGCCCATTAAACGGAAAGGGTCATCTTTATCC
>JANQTO010000377.1 GCA_030731685.1 Nonlabens sp. | reverse complement strand
ATATATAGGTGCGTATTCATTTTATTCTATTTCGGCGGTGAGGCCTGCTTCAAGTAGCGCTGAGCATCGCGGTTCTAAATCGTCATAAGAACCTGACTTTACAGAGCATTTACCTTTGTAATGAACTATGAGTGAACATTGCTCTGCTTGAATAGGTGTGTGGCCACATGCGGCAACAAGCATATCTACCACATGGTCAAAAGTGTTTACGTCGTCATTGTAAAGTACAATCTTATTCTCGATTGCCTCAAGAACATCTAGGTCATACTCTGGTGAAACTTGTTCTCTCGTACTCATTTATTCGTATTAGATTGTAAAGATATTCAATAAAATGCACCTAGCGCGCCTACTAACTATTTTTTAACATCTTCACACCTACCCAGTTATCTTTTGTAAGATGATAGTCATAAGTAATTCCGACCTCTTTACATGCTTGTTGAATAGCTGGTAAATCTTCCGTATAGAACCCACTAAAAAGAATGGTTCCGCCAGGTTTAAGAACTGCTGCATAAGCTGGAATATCCGCTAACAAAATATTCCTATTAATATTTGCGATAATAAAATCGTAGGATTTACCGGCAAGCTGCTCTGCGCCGCCTAGTATAACCTCTAGGTTTTTAATATTATTGCGCTCTACATTCTCCACCGCGTTTTCAAAACACCAGGTATCTATGTCTATCGCGTGAGCCGTTGCAGCGCCACGCATCATGGCTAAAATCGCAAGCACGCCTGTACCACTACCCATGTCTAACACATCTAGTCCGGTAAGGTTTTCTTTTAACAAATGTTGAATCATCATGTGCGTGGTTTGGTGGTGACCAGTACCAAAACTCATCTTCGGCTCAATAACAATTTCATATTCTAGCCCGCGTGATTCATGAAACGGTGCACGTATCTCGCAACGGTCGTCCACGATAATAGGGTCAAAATTCTTTTCCCATTCATGGTTCCAATTTGTAGGTGGTATATCCGCTTTCGCGAAAGCGATATCACAACCGTCAAACTGCATTAACTCTACACTTTCTAAAATACCGTCATGGTCTAAACTCTTAAGGATGTATCCTGTAACGCCTTTATCTGTATCTATGAAACTGTCAAAACCTGCATCGCCAAGTTGTGCCACAAGCACATCGCTCCACGGCTCACGCGGCGTTACCGTAAAATCGTACTCTACATAGAGTAAATCGAGTTTTTTCATTAAAATGCTTTTATAATTCCCGCAAAATTTTCTGCGTCTAGCGATGCGCCACCTACGAGACCACCATCAACATCGGGTTTTGCAAAAAGTTCTGCTGCGTTTGAATCCTTCACACTACCGCCGTAGAGAATACTAGTTTCATTTGCAATTTCACTGCCGAACTTGTTTGCGATAAACTCACGTATGGCTGCGTGCATGTCCTGTGCTTGCTCTGGAGATGCAGTCTCACCGGTGCCTATGGCCCAAACAGGCTCGTAAGCTACCACCACTTGCTTCATTTGCTCTGGCTTTAAGTCAAATAGTGCCTTTTCAACTTGCTGGGTCACTGCAGTTATGTGATTCCCTGCCTTTCGGGTTTCTAAATGCTCACCGCAACAAAAAATAACACGCATATCCTGTGCAATTACAGCATGTACTTTTGCCTTTATAATGGCATCGTTCTCGCCATAAGAATCGCGGCGTTCAGAGTGACCTATAATTACCGTTTTAATACCCAAACTAGCGAGCATATCTAAGGATGTCTCTCCAGTATGCGCACCACTTTCATGAGCCGACGCATTTTGAGCAACTACTTCTATAGACAATCCTTTAGTAAGGTTAAATGCCTGAAACAAAAATGGTGTGCTCGGCGCTATCATTACCTCGCAATTAACTTGTGCGGGCATTGCTCTTTCTAAGGCTTCTATTAATATCTGGGTCTGCGCCATGTCGCAGTTCATTTTCCAATTTCCGGCTACGATGTTCTTTCTCATGTTAGTATATTTTCTTGATTACTTTATCAGAAAAGAGTTTTTGCATAAGCTCTTTTCTTTCTTCTTCGATTACTGCAAAGTACAGGTGTGATGCGCCATCTTTATTAATAGCGAGCGCTGTTTTTACCGTGTTTATTTTATAGCTTACAGTCGCGGCATCGTATATCACATTACCTTCCCCATAAATAGAAGTAAACATCTCTAAACGTAGTTTATTCGAAAAATCAATAGACTCTTCGGTATTCTCCTCATCTGGAGTTTCTATAAACTTAAGGCTGATTCGTTGCTTGTAATAAAACACTTGGTATATAATTCCTTTATCCTCAAATGGTTTTTCAAAGGTCGTGTATTCGGGTAAGAATAAACCAAACTCCATTTCTGGGTCGTTCATTGTTTTCTCCATTACATTTATTAGCAAACTTCTAGGTACTATGGTAAAAATCTCTTCGGGCGAATAGTCTAGGGCAGTATCATATGCACCGTCCATTACTAACTGACTGTAATGAGTGAATTGCTCTTTCAAGCCGTCAAGTGGTTTTTGTGCCTGCAGTCCCAGTGCGGTGCATAAAAAAAGAAGGACGATGATAGTGTTGTTTGTTTTCATAAAAAGTTTAATCTAGTTTTACTCTTGGGTCCAGCCACACATACATTAAATCTACGACTATATTAATTAGTATAAATAAGGTTGCAATGACCAGTACAGCGCCTGTAATAATAGGTAAATCAAGTGTATTTAATGCTTCAACAATCTCCTTGCCCAAACCGTTCCAGTTAAAAATATATTCTACAAATACAGCGCCCGCAAGCATGCTCGCAAACCAGCCGCTTACCGC
>JANQTO010000376.1 GCA_030731685.1 Nonlabens sp. | reverse complement strand
CTCTATCACCGCACCATATAGGTCAGATAGGGTATATGCCCGAGGAACGTGGATTGTATAAATCTATGAAGGTGGGCGAGCAGTGTGTTTATCTAGCGCAGCTCAAAGGACTTTCTAAAGAAGAGGCAAAGCGCAAGCTTAATTACTGGTTTGAGCGACTAGGCATGCAAGGATGGTGGAACAAAAAGTTACAGGAGTTATCTAAAGGTATGGCGCAAAAAGTACAGTTTATTGTAACAGTTTTGCATGAACCCAAGCTTCTTATTTTTGATGAACCATTTTCTGGTTTTGACCCAGTTAATGCAAATCTTATAAAAGATGAAATTCTTGCTCTTAGAGATGCAGGAACCACAATTATATTCTCCACGCACCGCATGGAAAGCGTTGAAGAGATGTGTGACCATATAGCCCTAATTAATAAAAGTAAAGTTGTTTTAAGCGGCAAGCTTAACGATGTTAAAGAGCAGTTTAGGTCTCGTAGCTATGGAGTTTCTATACTCACAAATAACGAGCAGGAATCGTTTAATAAAATCCCAAGAGAATTAAATCCACAGCGCACGGCATTAAAGGGTCTAGATAATACGCTAGATGTGACGGTACAACTACCGCTTACCTGGTCCGTACCGCAAGCACTTCAGGTTTTTACAAGCATGGGCGAGCTTACTTATTTTAGTGAGATTATTCCAAGTGTGAATGACATTTTTATTAAAACAGTAGCAGCACATGGATAAGCTTTGGCTCATTATAAAAAGAGAATATCTTAACAAAGTACGTAACCGCACGTTCATTATTATGACCTTTGTGAGTCCGCTTATTTTTGTAGGTGTTGCTTTACTTATAGCATGGCTCACCAGCATAAATGCCGACTCTGTCCGTCAAATTGCTGTTTTAGATAGTACATCAAATTCCTACATAAACCTTTTTGAAAATGACGCTGCAATAGAATATGTTGTTCTTAAAGATGTGTCACTAGAGGCTGCCAAAGTCGCTACAGAAAAGGCGGGCTACTACGGTCTGTTGCATATAAGCGATTATAACAGTGCATTCAGTGGCATGACGTTTTACAGTAAAGACTCGCCATCTCCAGATATTCTTAGAGATATAGAGAATAAGGTAAATAAAAAAACAACCGAAGATAATCTAATAGGTTACGACATAGATTTGAGTCTTATAGAAAAAGCAAAGTCTAGCCAGGATTTGCGTTTAGAGACTTTTCAAGGAATCACGACCAGCAAACAAAGTAGCTGGATAAAGATTGCTGCTGGTGGCGCTGCCGGTTACCTCCTTATGATGTTTATCATTATTTATGGTAATATGGTGATGCGCTCCGTTATTGAAGAGAAAACAAATCGCATTATTGAAATTATTGTAAGCTCCGTGAAACCTATTTACCTGATGATAGGCAAAATTACGGGAACCTCACTGGCTGGAGTTACACAGTTTGTTATTTGGGTAATTTTAGGTGGAATTCTTGTGACCGTCTCTACTATGTTCCTAGGTGCAGATGCCTTCCAAAACCCAGCAAATGCTGAGGTTCTGAATGGCGCAAAAGACATCACGCAAATGGAGGCAATTATAAATGACATTCAGCAATTACCGCTGGCCACGCTCATAACTTGTTTTTTCCTGTTTTTCATAGGTGGTTATTTTCTATATGCTTCAATTTACACAGCGATAGGTGCTGCTGTAGATAGCGAGACAGACACACAACAATTTATGTTGCCAGTCATATTGCCTTTGATGCTTGCGATTTATGTAGGCTTTTTCTCAGTTGTAGATAATCCTGACGGAACCGTTGCGGTGATATTCTCTTACATTCCGCTTACATCACCTATTGTTATGTTAATGCGTATTCCATTTGGTGGGATTGCTTGGTGGGAAATAGGACTGAGCCTTACCATACTATATGTGAGCATATTTTTTGTCGCTTGGATAGCCTCAAAAATCTACCGTATAGGAATTCTTATGTATGGTAAAAAAACAAATTGGAAGGAATTGTATAAATGGCTTAGATACTAGTATACATGGACTGGCAACAAATAAAAGATTTTTTTGAATACGAGATAATTCCTGGGACTAAGGGAGGTTTCCATTTTGATACATGGATGTTGCTTATAGCTATCCTTGCTTTTGTAGCAACTCATTTCCTCTTTGTAGGTCTCAAAAGACTTATTACCCGTAACATGGATGATGCTGACAAGCTCAAGTTTGATAGCATCTTCAAGTACATCAACTACGTAGCCTATATCATCGTATTTTTTATCGTTCTCCAAAACTCTGGAGTGAACCTGAACACCATATTTGCCGCCAGTGCTGCACTGTTTGTCGGTATTGGTTTTGCACTGCAGGATTTTTTCAAGGACATCATCGCTGGTATTACGATACTTACAGATAAGTCCATACAAGTACACGATGTTATTGAGGTAGACAATAAAGTAGGTCGTGTTTTTGAAGTAAAATTGCGCAGTACACGCGTAGTTACTAGAGACGATAAAATCCTAATTATTCCTAATCACCTATTCATGTCAGAGGTGATTTACAATTACACACAAAACCACTCCAAAACGCGCGAAAGCATTTCGGTAGGCGTAGCTTATGGAAGTGATACAGAGAAAGTACGCGACTTGTTGATTGAGTGCGCCAGCAACCAGCGCGGTATCTTGAAAAGTCCGGAGCCTATGGTGCTTTTTAGTGACTTCGGGCAGAGTTCGCTAGATTTCCAACTATACTTTTTTGTAAGGGACAGTTTTACCGACCCTAGGATTAAAAGTGATTTGCGATTTGCGATAG
>JANQTO010000375.1:2338-2794 GCA_030731685.1 Nonlabens sp. | reverse complement strand
AACTTAGAGTATCCGAACACTATTTTCTTCACATCGATAGTGCGTTCACCATTGTAAGCCTCCTCAAAAGGAATATACATAGAATCGTAAGCCTCAGCATAGAATTCGTCAGGAATGTCTTCAGTATCCCATATGAGATCTACATCGTGATTTAATTTACGTCCTTCATAACCTGTCTCTCCTAAACCAGCATAGTTGTCCTGATAATATTGCTCCCACGGTGTAAGATCTCTATCAGGGTCTGCATCTATAAATGCAAATTCACCGATACCGTCGTCGCCAGGTGATGCTCCTTGCTCGTCTGCAAGAATAGCTAACCTAGTTCTAAATGTGGAATCACGAACCCAGTAAACAAACTTACGGTATTCACCGTTTGTTATTTCTGTTTCGTCCATGTAGTACGATGGAACAGTAACAGTCTTTGCAGGCGCATTACCGGTAGCTGCGATATCATCA
>JANQTO010000375.1:0-2328 GCA_030731685.1 Nonlabens sp. | reverse complement strand
CATGATAAATGCTCCTCCAGGCACTAAGGTCATACCATATGGCTTTTCTGGATGCCATTTTTTCCCTTTAACACTGGTAAGTTGACCACGGTCGCCCTTACCACAACTAGCTAAGAACAATACTAACGCTCCTAAAACAAATAATTTTCTCATTTTACTATTCATGCTTACTTTATGAATTAAGGATGTAAACCTATCCAAAAGAATTCGATTCACCAACTTTTTTTATTTAAAATATTTTTAACACTTTTAAAAATCTCAGGTCTTACAGTTCGTTTTTCTGTCTTGCTTTCAACCATCTATCAGGTAATATTTGGTCGCATGCAAGCTCATACTCCATCTTACTGCATGGTAATAACGCATTTTGTTTGAGTTTATTTTGTACTAAGGAAACAAAAGGCAACTCTATCCAGAAACGCCCAGTTTTAGTGGACTTTAGAAACGTAAGCACCTCGTTTTGCACAGGTACTCTGTACTTTATAAAGCTGTCATTTACAGTGACTGGATACTCGTTAGTACGCAGGTTGAAACCCTCTATAAAGTACCATAAAACTTCAGCCACTAGCTGTGCTGTTGTATGCCCCATTTCCTGTGGCACTTCAAATAAACCAAACACCTTTGTACGGTCACTTATACCTGCATACCTCGATAAAGTGCAAATTTGCCTGCCGTTGAGCCCATTTGGGTTCGCTTTCGCGAAAGCGATATCACCACTTTTGACGGCAGTCATATCTATTCCCACTAAATCTGCATCGCGCATTAAAGGTTCGGCAAGGGCGATATCCTCGTCTAGCGTTCCTAGCCTCACGGCCTCAAAAAACATGCGCTCGAGTAGCTCTATCTCGTCTTGAGAGTTCAAATAGGTCTGATAACCTAAATTACTGTAGTTAAACAGATTGTAAGGCTTATTTGCAACCATTTTACCCATGTAGCTGCGCGACGTGATGGGCGCATCTATATCGCCTAAATCAAACCTGCTATCTACATTAACGACATTTATCATTTCAAAATGCTCATCAAAGCCACGATATATGGGATACATTAAATCCTGACTACCTCCCAGAAAAAGGGGAATAATGCCGTTTATAAGGCAATGAGAAGTAATTTTATTAACCAGAAAATAGGTGTCCTCAACGGTCTCGCCTGCTTGAATGTTACCTAAATCGGCTACGTTTGTTGTCCAGTTCCCTGGGTATAAATCGTAAAATTTGAGACGCACCTCTTCAAAATCGCCTACTTGTTCGAGCGCAGTTAAATCACGTCTGTTTTCCAAAATGCCTATGATAGCAAGCTGTACACCAGTAAGGTCTGGCAATCCAGCATTTGTATGTAATTTTAAACTGTGACCTATAGCTCCTTTTGCACTTGCAAGTGCGCAGGAGACCACGCTATCGCTTAGTGGTTTTAAAAACTCTAATGCCATGGATTACTTTTTAGCAGTCTTTTTTGCAGGTGTTTTCTTTTTAGCAGCGGTTTTCTTAGCAGCAGTTTTCTTAGCAGGCGCTTTCTTTTTAGGAGCGTTTTTTTCTAAGAGTGCTTTAGCTTCCTCTAACGACATTTTCAAAGGGTCTATCGTTTTTGCAAGCTCTACCTTGTTTTTTCCTTTTATCAAGTTGTGTCTACCCCAGCGCGCTTTTTCTATGCGTATACCTTCTTCTTCCCAATCTACAACCAGCTTTTCTTTTTCTTTCTGAATTTTTGCTTCAATGAGTTCTACAATATCAGCATTTGAAAGAGCGTCAAAATCATACTTTTTTGTAACGGATATAAACAGATTGTTCCATTTAACAAATGGTCCAAATCTTCCTTCGCCTTTAGTCACAGGAAGCTCATCATACATATAAATGGGCGCATCCTGCTTTTCTTTCATTTGAATAAGCTCGCTGGCTCGTTCAAATGTGATGTCCATAGGGTCATCATCTTTTTCTAAAGAAACAAAGGTTTTCTCGTTGAATTTCACGTATGGACCGAAACGACCTTGATTTACCTCTACATCATATCCGTTATAAGTTCCAAGGGTACGTGGTAACTTAAATAAATCCATAACCTCTTCTAAAGTAATGGTATTCAAGGATTGAGTAGGCAACAAACTCGCAAATTGTGGCTTCTCCTCATCGTCTGCACTGCCTATTTGCGCCATGGCACCAAAACGTCCCAAACGCACACTCACAGGTTTACCGCTTGTAGGGTGGTTTCCTAGGATACGCTCGCCCACTTCACGTTCTGCATTTTCTGCAACATCCTGAACTTTAGGATGAAAATCTTTGTAGAAATGTTGCATCATATCTGTCCACTCCTCTTTTCCTTCGGCTATGTTGTCAAAGGACT
>JANQTO010000374.1 GCA_030731685.1 Nonlabens sp. | reverse complement strand
GGTCGCGGTTGTCTTGCAGGACCCGTTACCGCTGCAGCCGTAATCTTGCCACCTGGTTTCTCGTGTGCAGGGTTGAATGACAGTAAGCAGCTTTCGCGAAAGCGTAGAAACGACCTACGAACCGTTATTGAACAGGAAGCACTCTCCTACCATGTCGCGCACGTGATGATGGAAACTATAGACGAAATCAATATTCTAAACGCAAGTATTCTTGCCATGCACCAAGCCGTTGCTGGGCTTCACATCGCGCCGCAACACATTGCGGTAGATGGCAACAGGTTCAAACCGTTTAATAATATAGCCGCTACAACTGTCATTAAAGGCGACGGCAAATACCTGCACATTGCGGCGGCATCTATACTCGCAAAGACCTATCGAGACGAATACATGGAGCAGTTACATGCAGCGCATCCTGAATATGGCTGGAACCAAAATCAGGGCTATCCTACAAAGAAACACAGACAAGCGATACGCGACCACGGCACAACGCCCTACCATCGCTTGAGTTTTAGACTGCTGCCAGAGCTGTTTAAAGATAAATAGCAGCGGTTTTAATCGAGGTATCTTCTTATCAACAGCCACTAGTCGCTAGTCCTATAATTCTAGTAAAACCCTAGCCAATAGATACCCTAAATAATGCTAGAATAGATTTGAAGAACTTATTTTTGTACCTTAAACTTAGTCTCTATGCGCAAGCTTCTCTATATACTTTCGGCATTGTTAATTTTCACAGTTTCTTGTGACGACGATGTTATTACGGACACCCAAATACTGCAATACATACCCGAAAACGCAAGTATTCTAGTAAGTACAGACGACCTGTCTGAACTGCGCCAGTTTACAAAAAGCAGCAAACTTTATAAACAGGTCAAAGGGCTGGCACGTATCCAAGACATTGACGAAGCGTCCTCATTTCTAAATGACCACAAACTTAAGGACCAAAGCCTTATCGCCCTAAGTACGGAAGGTAGAAACAAGGTCGTCGTATCGCTCATAGCTCCTGAGTCCAGTAAAATTTATATAGGCGACACGTTACAGAGTACTCAAAAAACGACAGATTATGACGGCCACAAAATTAAGGTGACAACCACAGGAAAGCACACGTACTATAGTACAACGCACAATGGCTTTTATCTCGCAAGTTCCTCGCAGCTGGTTATAGAAAATCTCGTACGCCGTGAGCTTAAAGATTATGTTTTCAATAAATCATTTGAAACTATTTACAGCAGAACCAGCAGCACGTCACCTTCTATATACGTGAACGCAAGCCAAGAAAATTGGCTAGAGCAATTCTTACTAAACAACAACCCGGAGAAAAAGGACAACTTTGCCGATTGGTTTCAGCTAGAACTAATTAATACAGACGAGTATGCGCTGGAACTGGACGGATTACTTACCTATCGCGACAGCACAAAACAATCTCAACGCTTTTATAATAATCTAGATGCGGTTGCAAACAAAATACAGTTTATAGCACCTATAACTGCGCGGTACATAAAATCAACCTCGTACGGAAATCCGGAGCAGCTCATAAACAACTTACAAATAAACGACGTCAAGATAAGCAGCACGCTCAAGGACATCATTACAAACAGTTCAGAACTTAGTGAAATAGGCGCAGCTGGCGATAGGTCGGTCGTTTTCACCCTATTGCCTTATGAAACGTTCTTCATGGATTTGGAGACCAGCGCAAGTGCAAAAGACACGTACAGAGACTATACAATTTTCAAATTAAAAAAGCCTATTAACGGCAACCAACTCAAACCTATAATTACAGGACAGGAATTGCCTTATGTGAGTCTCGTGGGAGATTATTTATTGCTCGGGCCTACTGCAGCATCCTTAGAGAATATTATCGCAAACTACGAGAGTCAGGCAGTTTATGCAAAACAAGGCTGGTGGGACGGCGTTATGAAAAATATGAGTGAGGCAAGCAGCCTACTTTACATCTCAAGTGCATCTTATATAAAGGACAAAACGGCTGCAGGTAGTAAAGCTGACCATGAACTCATTAAAAAAATAGAAGGGACGACGTATCCAGCAATCATAAGCCAGTATGCCCACGAAAATGAGTATGCCCATTACCACCTCATCATCCCAAAAGCCACAAAGGCCGATAGCCAAGTCGTTACGAGCCAGCTAGGGGCCTATAAAAACAGTGAACCCATTATTGCCGGGCCATTCCTTTTTCCCAACCACAATACAAATCGCCATGATGTTGCTTTTCAAGACGCAAGCGGCAACCTCACACTCCTTGCAGACGATGGCACAAAGCTATGGAGTAAAAAAATAGAAGGAACGATTCTGGGTGATATTCAGGCCGTGGATGGCCTTAAAAATAACAAGTTCCAGTTGGTTTTCAGTACAGAGAAAGCGCTTTATTATCTAGACCGTGATGGTAATGCTATGGCAGGGTTTCCTGTGAAATTTAGAGATGCAGTCACACAGCCCGTTAGTGTTTTTGATTATGACAATAAACGCGATTACAGGCTCGTGGTTACGCAGGGTAAAAACATTCTGTTGTATAATGTAGCTGGCAACAAGGTGAGCGGTTTTAACTATGCAACAGGTGCGGCAATTACCTCGCAGCCTGTACATATTAAAGTAGGGACTAATGATTATATCGCTTTCGCGAAAGCGGACAACACCATAGCCATTCTTAACCGCACAGGCGGCGTGCGCACAAAAGTCAAGGAGAAAGTGGAAGTGGATGGCAACCTGTATGTACATAAAAATAACCTGAGTGCAAAAACTACCGATGGGTCGCTCGTGAGTATAAGCCTATCTAGTGGCGC
>JANQTO010000373.1:921-2810 GCA_030731685.1 Nonlabens sp. | reverse complement strand
TTCTACCATCATCGCAGAGCGTAGAATTAAAGATAGTTTGTTGCAGGATAGTTTACGTTTATTACTACCGCCGGCAGAAAGTGTGGTGCCTGAAACAACGGAGAACTAAAAATATTCCTGTAGAGATTCTACTCTACAAGAATATTTTCTGAAACTTTATTAGAAAGTACAGCAGCTTTACCGTCTATTTCAACTCTTAACGTTCCGTCGTAAGGAATTTTCTCTTTTATTTCGATAATGGTATTAATGGCTATGTTTAGTTGCTCTAAGTATTGCAAAAATGCGGTTGAAGTATCACGCACTGCTAGTACTCTACAAGAATGATCTAAACCTACGTTTGATAGTTTTTGAGTATCCCTTTTTGGAATATTCCCATGATTATCAGGAATAGGGTCGCCATGTGGGTCGTATTTAGGATACCCTAAAAATTTATCTATTTTATCTATGAGCTTGTCAGACCTGATATGTTCCAGCTGCTCTGCGATGTCATGAACCTCGTCCCAGTCAAACTCAAGTTTGGTACATAAAAAAGTTTCCCATAAGCGGTGCTTGCGTACAATGCCTAAACCGGTGCGTGTTCCTGCAGCAGTTAAGTTTATTTTACCGTACTTCTTATGATTTACCAGTTCCTTTTCTTTTAAGCGCTTGAGCATTTCATTTACGGTAGATGGTTTTACCTGTAAATATGCTGCTAAATCGTTTGTGCCCACGCCTTCTTGCTGGGTCATCGCTCTATCTTGTGAAGCTAAATGTAGTAGCGCTTTGATGTAGTTTTCTTCGACTTGTGTTAACATCTTACAAAAATACAAAATATGTACGAATTCAATTTGTTAGTATAACCTAACTTATTTAGTTTTGTAGCAAAAACTAAACGTTGTGAATATTTATAAAAAACTTCTTCTTTTATTTCTTTTTGCAATAAGCACGACAGCCATAAATGCTCAAAATTGCACCTTATCTGGCACAATAAGCTATAACAAAGAACCACTACCCTTTGCGACTATTTATATAACCGAGCTAGAAAAAGGGACAACCGCAAACGGCAACGGTGTTTATAGCCTACCAGCAGTTCCTTACGGAAATTACACGCTCGTCGTGTCGTCTTTGGGCTACAAAAACCAGACTAAAAAAGTGACACTAAGTGCTGAAACCGATTGCACGCACAACTTTATGTTGCTCGAGGACCAGTCTAGCCTAGACGCCATTGTCATTTCTGGAACGCTTAAACCCGTAAGCAAACAAAACAGCCCGATTCCCGTAGAGGTTTACACACAGGCATTTTTTAAGAAAAATCCCAATCCGTCTATATTTGAATCTTTGCAAAATATAAATGGCGTGCGCCCACAACTCAACTGTAATGTATGCAACACCGGCGACATACACATTAATGGCCTGGAAGGTCCGTACACCTTTATACTCATAGACGGCATGCCCATCGTTAGCGGTTTGTCCACGGTTTATGGACTTACGGGAATCCCGCAGTCACTCATAGAACGTGTAGAACTAGTAAAAGGTCCAGCGTCAACCTTATACGGGTCTGAGGCCGTAGGTGGCGTTATAAACATTATTACTAAAAAACCAGGAAACGCACCTAGAACCAGTGTAGAGAGTTTTGGCACGTCTTGGGGCGAAGTAAATACAGACATCGGCTTAAGTTATAAGGCAAGCAATAAAGTAACAGGATTGCTAGGTGTGAATTATTTTAATTACATGAATCCTATAGATAATAACAACGACGGTTTTACAGATATGACCCTGCAAAACCGCATCTCGATTTTTAACAAGCTCAATTTTGAACGTGCTAGCGGCAAGCTCTTTACCATTGCAGGTCGTTATAATTATGAAGACCGCTGGGGTGGCGACATGAACTGGAACAGCAGTTTTAGAGG
>JANQTO010000373.1:0-911 GCA_030731685.1 Nonlabens sp. | reverse complement strand
CAGCGAAAACTTGACCTTTCAGTTTAGCGCAAACGGTCACGACCAAAACTCAGTGTACGGCCAGGACGCGTACATCGCTAACCAGTCTATAGCATTTGGACAACTTACCTGGAACAAACTCGTGGGCAAAAAACACGACCTACTGGTGGGCGCAGCATACCGTTATACCTATTATGACGACAATACCTTTGCCACCGCACAAACTGACGGTGTTACAAACCTGCAGTCTGTGATGCACCTACCAGGTATTTTTGTACAAGATGAAATAGCCCTAGCACCACAGCACAATTTGCTACTAGGCCTGCGTTATGACTACAACAGCCTGCACGGCAGCATAGCCTCGCCACGTGTAAATTATAAATGGAATAGCAAAGACAATAAAGATGTGATACGCCTAAGTGCCGGAAATGGTTTTAGAGTCGCAAACGTGTTTACCGAAGACCACGCCGCACTCACAGGCGCACGCGAGGTTATTTTTGAAGGCGAGCTGCGCCCAGAAACCTCGTGGAACGCAAACCTCAACTACGTTAAAAACATCGTTACCAGCCGTAACGTCTTTATAAACCTAGACGCCAGCGCATTTTACACCTATTTCACAAACCGCATTTTACCAGACTACGACACAAACCCTAACCAAATTATTTATGCAAACCTAGACGGTAACTCTATCTCACAAGGTGTGTCGCTGAACCTCGATATTTCCTGGCAAAACGGGCTCACGCTTAACGCCGGCGCGACCTTTATGGACGTTTCTATAACCGAGCAAGGCGTGCGCAGCAGGCAGCCGCTTACTGAGAGTTTTAGCGGCGTTTGGACAGCCTCTTATGTATTTAAAAACTTGGGGTTGAGCATAGACTACACCGGTAATCTTTATGGCCCCATGGTCTTACCACTTTTGGGCGAGTTAGACC
>JANQTO010000372.1:2166-2810 GCA_030731685.1 Nonlabens sp. | reverse complement strand
AGATATGATTCATGTATTAAAAAGGTCGCTCCGTCACCGCCAAAAAAGTAAGGGATTTCAGCATTCTTTAAATTACTTTTAATCTCATTAATAACGGTAACCACACTGCCAGTCGCGGCAAGGTTTACATCGTTATGAAAACCGCTTTCTACAGCTTGTGTACTATTTTCAACATCGGCCACGACAACATGCCAATCGCCTGGTACATTGTGAAATAGTTTCTCGTTACTGACCAGTTTGTGCACGGGTGCAAGATTAGTTCTTAGAGACTGATAAAAAGATTTTGTAGTATTCATGGATTTAAATGGTGCGGTAAATGTAAGTAGTTAGCTACAAAATAAAATCACAATTAACATTTTGTGATTATGACTGAATTGATGTTTTGAACAAATTCAAACCTGATTCAAAATATTTTTATATGTACGATGGTATAAAGCAAGCATAACGGTCTGAATTGTTGATTCGTTTCAAATCGTGTGATTAAACCAAGTTAATTGGACCCAGCTACTGTTAATAAAAATAGGCTATCAAACTTAAAAAGTTTATAGCCTATCTCTTTCTGTTGTAAAGAAAGGTTTTCCTTTAATATTTTGCTGTTAATTAATTGTTGAAGTTTATTCTAACTTAGTAACAGCTCTTAACGG
>JANQTO010000372.1:0-2156 GCA_030731685.1 Nonlabens sp. | reverse complement strand
GAAGACTATCATTAGTATCAAAAGTAATACGCTGCCGCAATTGCATTTTAAAATTCTAAATTTATAGAATCTAATCATTAGTTAATCAATTTCGTAATTAACAGTAACAGTTCATTTTTCTTTCCAAGGGACAGACTTAAGCCTGCCCCTTGGAAAGAAATGATTGTGTAAATAATCACGCAAAACGGTGCTGCTATTAAGGGTTAAATTAAAATTTCTAATAATCCATACGTGCTTTTAGCCTTTCGGTAGGATCTAATTCATTTTTTATTTAAAGTTATTGCCGTTGCCGTTGCTTTTGAAATGCATAAATTTAAAGCATCAAATAATGCCGTAATTAATTTTCATGATAGATGATAGTACGATAGTAAATGTGCCTATTATAGAGCCATTTCCATATCATAAAGCGCTTAGAGACCACCTAAAAGGCCGTGCAAAAACCTGGCAATGGTTTAAGGACGAAAAGATAAAAACCCAGCAAATAGAGTCTTTTAAAAAAGAATTGCTCAAGAATACCTACAGACTTGATAAAGACAGTCACGGTAAATTATATGAGATTGCTGCAACTGTGTGTGTCGACCTCCAAATAGATGCGCAGGTAACCTTTTATCAAGAAAATAATAGTTTGCAATTAAACGCAAGTATTTCTGTAATAGATACAGAGGCGCACGTTGTGCTATCTGGTAATGTATTACAACTTCTCGACGATAACCAGCTCAAGGCATTGCTAGCACATGAACTTTCCCATTATTTATTTTTTAAGATAGAAGATGGCGATTATGAGGTGACGCAACGCATTATCCTCGCTCTAGCAAACGATAGTCGTAGTGAAGATAGCATGATAGAAACAGCTCGTATTTTCCAGCTTTATCTAGAGCTTTTTTGCGATGCAGGTGCATTTAAATCTTGCAGAGAACATTATACGGTTATACAGGCATTGATTAAATTAAATACAGGTCTCGCTGAGGTTAACGCACAAAGCTATCTAGACCAAGCAAAGGAAATAATGAGCCAGGACGATGAGGCGACAAATCAACAAACACATCCAGAATCGTACATACGCAGCATTGCGCTAGACCTCAAAGCACGTAACACGCCAACCTATCATGAAGAGTTGCACAAACTTATAGAAGGAAAATGGGATATTAATAGTCTAGACATTTTTGAACAAGACAAAACCAGAGAGCTTACACGTGATTTTATACAGCTTATTTTAAAGCCACAATGGATGAATTCCGGTGCGGTTCGCAATCTTGCCCAACAGTTCTTTCCTGATTTTACGAGCAAAAAAGAACTTGACATAACAAAGTTAGTAGACCGACTGAACTACACAACTCCAAGTACAAAAAGCTATCTATGTTACGTGCTGCTGGATTTTACGCGCGTAGATAGTGAGCTGGAAAAATTACCACTGGCACATACCTTAGAAATTGCTGAGCTGTTGGGACTTATAGAAGACTACGAGCGCATATTGAGAAAAGAATTAAAACTTGCGGTGCGCAGTTTTAAAGAATTAAAAATGGAGGCTATGAATGATTTGAGCCGCGTGAACGAGAACCAAGATAATAGCATCTACGATAATGAGTGATTATAAAGCTAGTTTATTTAGTCTGTTAGATGAGATAAAAGACCATGGCGGCAGTACCACAACCGATTTCATTGCTCGAGTATTACCACTTTTAGAAAAGGCCCATTTTTTGCGGTCACGTAATCTAGTTCTAGGTATTTATAGTATAGACGACGTTTATTTCAACGGAAGAATACTAGCTTCAGATTCCATCGGCAAGGAATTTAAAAAAGGGCCGAAGCGTATTTTTCAAAAACCAAAACAGCGATATGCCATTGAGGTAAGCGGTAACTATAGCGAGATAAGTAAAGCCGAAAACGATGACTACGACCGCAATATTTATGATGACGAAGCCATTCAAAATGACCCAGACAAACCCATCGACAAACCGGTGTATTTGCCCAACTACAAAACTTGGGATTTAGAAACAGGACATTACGACCCTATCACTGAAATTTTCACGCTTGGGTTTATTCTAGCAACTGTAGCTTATGGAGTTGATTTTAGAGAGTTACAAGAGCTACGCACATTTGTAGAAAATAAGGACCGACTGTATTTTTATAATAAAAATTTGCACCCTACCGTGCAC
>JANQTO010000371.1:400-12646 GCA_030731685.1 Nonlabens sp. | reverse complement strand
TACTAAGCAATTACTTAAAGGAGGCCTTAAACTCCAAGCTGGAGAGATAATGGACGGAACGTTCATGAGCAAAACAGCACTTGTGAATTTTCTAGATGAACAAATTGCTGATGCAAAAGAACAAGGTGTTTTATTCTCGCTGCACATGAAAGCAACGATGATGAAAATAAGCGATCCTATTATTTTTGGTCATGCAGTAAAAACATTTTTTAAAGCACCGTTTGCAAAGTATGCTGATACATTTAAAGAACTAGGTGTAAATGTAAGCAATGGCTACGGTGACTTGTTAGAGCGATTAAAAGAGCTTTCTAACGAAGAGCGTGCAGCGATACAATTAGATTTAGATAGAGCACTTGAAAACGGTCCAGACCTAGCCATGGTAAATTCTGACTTAGGAATCACAAACCTACATGTACCTAGTGATGTCATCATTGACGCATCTATGCCAGCGATGATACGTAACTCTGGACAAATGTGGAATAAAGAAGGTAAAGCCCAAGATACAAAAGCAGTGATTCCAGACAGTTCATATGCTGGAATTTACGATGCTACGATAAACTTCTGTAAAAAGCATGGAGCCTTTGACCCTACTACCATGGGAACGGTTCCTAACGTAGGTCTTATGGCTCAAAAAGCTGAGGAATATGGTTCCCACGACAAAACTTTTGAAATAAAGGCCGACGGAAAAGTTCAGGTAATCAATATGGACGACAAAGTCCTTATGGAGCATGACGTACGTCAAGGTGATATATGGAGAGCTTGTCAGGTAAAAGATGCGCCTATTCAAGATTGGGTAAAACTTGCTGTAAATAGAGCGCGTGCTTCTAAAGTGCCTGCAATATTCTGGTTAGATGAAAACAGAGCACACGATTTACAGGTCATAGCCAAAGTAAAAACATACCTTAAAGACCATGACACCTCTGGATTAGATATTACAATAGCGTCACCAGTTGAAGCTACACAGCGTAGTTTAGAACGCATTGTAAAAGGAGAAGATACCATAAGTGTAACGGGCAACGTACTACGTGATTACAATACAGACCTCTTCCCTATTCTAGAAGTAGGAACCAGTGCAAAAATGCTATCTATAGTACCACTTATGAATGGCGGTGGTTTGTTTGAAACGGGTGCTGGTGGTAGTGCTCCTAAACACGTAGAGCAACTTCTAAAAGAAAATCACCTACGATGGGACTCCCTAGGAGAGTTTCTTGCACTTGCCGTTTCGATTGAGCATTTTGGAGAGAAGTACAACAACACAAAAGCACTCCTCATAGCAGATGCCCTTGATACAGCAACCGAAAAATTCTTAGACGAGAACAAATCACCATCACGTAAGACTGGCGAACTAGACAATAGAGGTTCTCATTTCTACCTGGCTATGTATTGGGCCGAGGCTCTTGCAAATCAGACTAAGGACACAGAGCTAGCAGTAACGTTTAAGACGCTGTACAAAAGCTTAAAAGATAACGAAGAGCAAATCAATAAAGAACTTATTGACGTGCAGGGTAAACCACTTGACATAGGTGGTTATTACAAACCAGACGCAGCACTCGAAGAAGCTGCCATGCGCCCTAGTAAAACGCTAAATGCGATAATAGGCTAATTACTAATAAAAAATTTCAAAAATCCTCAAGTATCACTTGGGGATTTTTTTGTTTTTGACAACTCAACGTCTCAATGCTACAGCTCGTCATAAATCTTTATAGCATTACTTTAATGTCGTGGTATATTTAACAAAAGATTGAACCATGAGCAACAGCACCTACCTTTTTTTAATGTATTCCCACATCGTCACGGTAGCACCCTGCATTTTTCTGGGTGCCTATTTGTTCATACGCAGTAAAGGAACACCAGGACACAGGTTCATCGGTAAAATTTATATGAGCCTCATGCTTATTACAGCAAGCATCACCCTATTTATGCCAGCCGCTGTCGGCCCACAATTTCTAGGGCATTTTGGATTTATTCATTTATTCTCCATACTTACGCTCTACTCGATTCCCACCGCTATTCTCGCCATTAAACGAGGAAATGTACGTAAGCATAAAATAAAACTAACACTACTTTATATAGGAGCTATAGTTATTGCTGGTGGCTTCACCTTTGCACCTGGAAGGTACATGCATGAGCTGTTTTTTGGATAAGATTTAGATTGTTTGTATCTCGCTTTCGCGAAAGCGTAACACCTACAACACCTACTACCTTAAACCAGCAAAGGAACTATCTAGAAATCTTAAGTTAGAAACAAGTTGTTAAATACATGATTTTAAAAATACTGACCTATCCCGAAAACCAGACCACGAGTACCTCCAGGAGTAATTCCTACGCCGTAGTCCACTCTTAAAACCGCATTAAAAATGCGTTTGTGCATGAGTCTAAATCCTAAACCTGGATAGACACGAACATTTTCTTGATTGTAAAGGTCAGAAAGGTCACCTGCAGGATTGCGCCAGGTACCTGCATCCACAAAGGCGTTACCCTGAAGTACAAACCAACCTTTATCTATTAGTGTACGCCTGTACTCTGTGTTAAGAACTACCACGCCCGTACCTCTATCGATAATGTTACCTACACCGCGTATATTTAAATTATTATCAACCGCAAATGGTGCAAACGGCGTATCGTCATTTGTGGCAAATCCTACACGCAACCTGCTTGCCCAGTTACCACGCTCGCCTAGTCTTTTAAAATAGGTAAGGTCGTTTCGCCATATAACAAAATCCGGCAGGTCTATAGAGGTGCTGTGGACATATTGCAAGTTAAAATTACTACGCCAACCGCTGAAATACTGATAATAAACTTTAACATTATCATATTCATAAATACCTTTTAACAAGCTTTTATCTGCGACCAGCGCTAAGGGAACAACTGGATTTGTTGCACCTTCTATATACTGATAATCTTCTTTAAAAAGGGAAAAACCTGCTTCTACCCTATGTTTTAGGTTAAATTGATACAATCCTGTTAACTCTACAGAACGGTTATTGTACTTATAATTTGCGGTAGTATTATCAAAGAAAACGGGTTCTTCGGTTGTGAGGTTCTGGTAACTAGCAAAGAGGCCCAACTTGCGATTAAAAAGTGCAGGTGCTCTAAAGTTAATAGCATAAGAATCAAAGATATCCCGTTGATACAAAATACCTACTCCCAAACCACGACCTAGTCCATTAAACTCTGCAACACCTATGCGGTATGCGACCTCATCTTCGTCTGTAGTAAAAAAATTAAATGATGGTATGATGGTGAAATTTTCTTCAACCCCATAAACCACTTTAGTTGTTAGTCCGTCATTGGAAACTTGATAATATGCATGAGCAATTCCCGTTTCACGAATCAATCTTACCATGTCACGTTCCATAAGAACACTATCCACCTGCTGCCCTATGCGCAGCTCCACTAGCATATGAATGTAAGATGATTTGGTTTTTTTGTTGCCCTGAATAACAAATTCCTGAATGGTTTGTGCTATTGCACAACTGCATATCAATGAGAAAAAAAGAAATATAGAAAGTTTCATATATTAGGTGGTTGCACAAATGTTAAAGTACAAGGCGCAAACCTAAATTGAAGGTTTCACCCAACCCTGTATTATTACCGCGAATAAAATTTGTGTAAAGCGTCTCGATATTCAATTCATCTGTCAACTGATACTTAAGTCCTGCGCCCACAGCAGTAAAGTCCTGTTCAAAATTGTTCCCTAGGTCGATACGTTGAGAATGTTGTGCAAGCGCGAGCACCGTAAAGTTGGACGACGGGAAATAGCTCAAGAAAATTCCGGGTGTGAGATTCAGGCTATTATTTGCAAAACTCTTTTGCTTGTCGCCAAAATTTAACTCGGTATTCACCTCACCAAAAATTTGCCATTTGTTACCCTCAAAGTTGTAATCGTAAAACAATCTGTTTTGCCATGTAAAACCATTTTGGTCTAAGAACACACCATTGCCACCATTAACTGGAGCAAAATCTTCTGTTTCGTTATCAACTAGTGGGATAAAGAACGAACTCTGGATAGAGAAATTATTTACAGTTTTAAAAGGCACGAATTTAATGGATGGTGCTATAGATGTGAGTCCTGAACGTGCTGTGCCAAATTCTCCATCAAAGGAGAACACATCAAGCGCACTTCTATTTGCAACAACGTTACTCCGTGCTTCTAAAATCAAACCAACATTCCATCGTTTTTTCGTTCCTATGCCTGTGTATGCTTCTACAGTACTTGTAAAAAATGTTTGTCTAGGTTGTCGACCAGATGCAAAAGTACTTCTAGTTTCGGTATATAAGTTATTGAACCACTTAATGTCATATTGACCTTGCCCTATTAACTTAGATGGGGTTAATGTTTGAATAACGGAGCCTTGAGGCTCGTTATCTTCTTGAGCAAATGTGCTCGTAGCTATTAGCAAAGCGCATGCTATTATTAGCGACTTTTTAATCTTTAAAAATTTCATTGTTTGGTTGTTTAGATTGTTTCAAAATTTGTTTTACTTGTTATTAAGTTTCCAATCGTAAGAGTAAAATTTGATTTTAGTCTTTTTTGTAAGAGGTGCATCGAGATACACATTCAGAAAATCTATTATGGAGCCGTTTTGCTCAAAGTCGGCTTTGTACCATTCAAAGAGTTGCGATAACTCTACCGTGCTTTTTCCAACTCTCGTAAAGAGCTTGTCATTTACCGCTTGTTTTGTCTGCGCGGTAAGCTGCTTTTCTAAAAGTTCTGGACGGTAAGCCACATTAATAAGCGGTGGGCAACCCAGCGCGCCACAAACTAAAACAAAGTGTACCCGAGCGTCGTTGAACTTTGCTCTCAAGAAGTTGTTTTCTATATCATTCAAGGTGACATTCTTCCCAGCAATATTATGTTTTACGGTATCAAAAAAGCCTTTTTTATCTAATGGTGAAGTAATAGGATAAAAGTCTATGATAGATTTTATCACATGAATATTATAGGCATTAATCCAAAATGCCTGATAGTCTTGTTTATCATTTTCGCTAACTCTCAACGCGACTGATTGTGCTATTAACGTATTTAAAGCAGCTGGATTTTGAGATATAGCCTTATAATCGACTTTTCCCGAATTCACGTACGTCGCATAAAATGAGTCTAAGTCGTCGTAAAATAATGTGGTCGATTGTCCTGTTGCGCTAAGCGAACCTATATATAGGGTTAATATGACGGTGACTTTTAATAAATGACTTTTCATTTGGACTAGACTTTTTTTGTAATAAACAATAATACTTTGTAGTTATTACAAGAATATCACAACCGTATTTTTTTGTTGTTATAACTCCTTTGCAAGAACATAACAAATCTACTATCCCGCTTAAGTTCATTTTTTGAACATAATACGCATCGACTGGTAGATTTTTCCCATAAGAGGCATAAAAACAAAAAAGCCCTGGTTTCCCAGGGCTTTGCATACTATATATTTAAGATTATCCTATTCAGGATACCAATTCATGAGCGTTACTTTAATGTCGGTATTTCCAGCATTTACAAGGCTTTTAAATTTTTCAATGTCTAGTTTACCGTCTGTACCGCGATAGTGAAAAGGTATTACCTCTTTAGGCTTGAACTCTAAAACGGCACTTGCAGCCTGCTCTTCAACCATCGTGTAAGGCAAATTCATACATACAAATGCAAGGTCTATGTTGTCGAGTTCGCGCATTTCAGGAATATCTTCTGTATCTCCAGATACATATACACGATAACCGTCTTTTTCTATAATGTAACCATTTCCGCGACCCTTTTCGTGAAACTTTAGTCGCTCAGTCGTTAGGTTATACATAGGCACCGCAGTTACTTTAAAACCGTTTACTGTTTTAGATTCGCCGTTTGCCATAATAGTTGGGGAAAAGTCTGTTCCTATTTTAGTAGCAACTGCCTGTGGTGTTACTAATGGAGCGTTCTTAAGAACTGCGCTCAGGGTTGAAGCATCTGCATGGTCTCCGTGAATATCTGTAACTAGAACCATGTCTGGTGCTGGCTTGCCTTCAAAAGCCGCTGCACCGCCTACTGGGTCAAGATATATAATGGTTCCGCCCCAATTCATAATAAAGGTTGCGTGGCTTATAATATCGATAGAAGGCTTTGCCATTTTTTCAGTTTCCATGGACTCCGTTTTTGATGCAGTCTATATTTTTTCTTCTGAATTTTGTTTTGGTTTACAAACTGTTGAGATTAAAGCTATTGCAATAGCGTATACTAAGTATTTCATAATGTAAATTTAATTTTCACTCCAAAGTTCGTTATATGCCTTCACAATAAAAGGGAATTAAGTTTTATTTAGCACTTATTTAAAGTCGTTTACGAGATTTGCTAGTGCTTTCCCTACCTCGTGTGTGGTTCCATAACGAGGTGCTGCTTCGCAAATATGAATATACTTAGGCGTTGATTCCTTAAGTAGGTTTTTCACAAGTGACCGCAATTGCTCTAATGAATATCCCACTGGAGATTGCGCACTTGACGGAAACTGGGCAACTACATCCATATCTATTTCCAGACCATAATTTGTACTATCTACGTGACTTAATGCACGATTTATATGCTCTGCATCATCAAACGCACCCACCGTATATGGAACATAAGATATGTCGTCAGAATCGTTAATAAGCTTAATCATGTCATTAGTTAAATATGCGTGCTGAATGCCTATCATGAAATATTTTTTCAAAAACCCTTGCTCTATCGCATGTGTAAATCCATTACCGCTGTGACGTCCCTTGGCAGGTCGCAAATCTGTGTGCGCATCCATATTAATGCAGTCTATGGGGCTTTCTTTACCTAAACTCCGCAAAATAGGAAAGCAATTATTGTGTCCGCCGCCTATGATTATGGGTATTTTTTTAGCTTTAATGATAGCATCTACTACGGCGGTTACACGGTCGTCCAACACCTTTATTGCATCACTCAATAGTGCGCGTTGCTCATGAATGGTAACATCACATTGAACACAGGAAGTTATAAGGTCACCCACGTGAACTGTTCCTAGAATACAAAACCTATGTGCATCATTAAGTTCACTATGCTGCAAGTTTAAAAAGTGAGTAAGAAAATTATCCCAAGCTTCATGAGCTCCAGGTCTACCCATATTTGCACGAATTCCTAAATCTTCGGGAATTCCTATAATTACATAAGGTGCTTTGATTTCTTGCAGCTCATTCCAAGAATTGCAAATTTCTAAATGGTCTTTGAAACTATGTGGTTCTTCCTCTAGTCCTACTGGCAAGCGTTCATCTAGATTATAGCGTGTGGTTTTATATGCGTTGCAATCTTCTTGTGTAAATACATTAAAGTGCTCCATAGTCTAATTGATAAAAACGCCTTGTACCATAACTCGCGATATTAGTGACGTTCCAAAAGAGTATGGAATAAGCGCCAAATTATCCACGTCTTTAAAAAACAGTAGGTTTGCCTGTTTGCCCACAGTTACACTTCCTACTTCATCTTGTAAACCTAATGCATGTGCTGCGTTCACGGTAAGCGCATTAAGCGCACGCTCTGGAGTCATTTTCATTTGAATACAGGCAAGCGAAAACACAAAATTCATATTTCCCGATGGTGTGCTTCCAGGGTTATAATCCGACGCTAGTGCAACGGCTATGTCATTATCTATCATTTTGTTAACTGGAGCGTAGGGAATTCCAAGGAAAAACGAACAACTAGGCAGCGCAGTGGCAATCGTTTTAGAACCTGACAGCGCGGTAAGATCTGCCGGCTCCATAACTTCTAGGTGGTCCACACTTAACACTCCTGCTTTTACTGCTGCTGGTACAGCACCTATGCTGTTAAACTGATTCACATGCACTTTTGCCCGCATACCGAAAGCACTACCAGCCTCGATAATGCGCAACATCTCGTGTGTGGTGAAATAGTTTGCCTCACAAAACACATCTATAAAGTCTGCAAGACCTGCCGCAGCAGCCTGCGGTATCATCTCATCGATTATGAGATTAAGGTAACCTTCTCTGTTGTCTTTATATTCTGTGGGAATTGCATGAGCACCTAGCAAGGTTGATTTAATGGTTAAACGTGCGCCATTTGTAATCGTTATATCCTTTGCCTCATCAGAAAAAGCTTCTTTCAATCTACCGATTACCCGTAGCATTTTAAGCTCAGCATCAAGCGTTAAGCCGTAGCCACTCTTTATTTCTAAGGTCGTGGTTCCTAAACGGACTAGTTTCATGATGCGCTCTAGTGCGTCCTCAAATAAAATGTCTTCACTTTTTGAAGCGAGTGCAGCCGCGCTATTCAAAATACCACCACCGCGTGCTGCAATTTCTTCATAGGTAAGCCCGTGAATACGGTCGCTAAATTCGCTTTCGCGTGTCTGTGCAAATACAGTGTGTGTGTGAGAATCTACGTATCCAGGAATAATGATGGAATCTGAACAATCTACGACCTCACTAATAGCATGCGGTTGTAAGTCACTCATGGGTCCGTAGTCCTTGATTTTACCGTCCTCTATATATAAAAACGCGTTTTTGATACTAGGCACGTTGTTCATTGCATTTCCACGCAACGCCTCGCTTGTATGCTCCCGAACCTGAAAAAGCTCCTTAATTTTTATAAGTAATATCGTCATGGTTTAAAGATAAGTACTTAAAACGGTATCATAAACGACCACTGCCCTATTTAAAGAATTTATACATGGTTTGAGTTGTTCCTAAGAAATTGAATTAATTTAGTGCCATGAAACATATAGAAAATCCTAATCATATTTGCGTGCATGCTGGCGAGCTGCACGATACTATTTACGGCGGTGCTACTGCTCCCATTTACACCTCAACCGCATACGATTACCGTGGCGAGGGCACAAATTTGTATCCGCGTTATTTTAACACTCCTAATCAAGTTGCCCTTGCAAAAAAGATTGCCGCACTTGAGAATACCGAGGCTGGACTCATTTTCGGTAGTGGTATGGCTGCCATCAGTGCCATTTTCATGGCCTTTTTAAAGACGGGCGACCACATTATTTTACAACGGAATATTTACGGTGGTACGTCCCATTTCGTCACGGCCGAATTTGAAAATCTGGGAATTCATTTCACCATGATAGAACACATAGACCAGTCGTCCCTGGAGGCTGCGCTTACGAGCAACACAAAAATGGTGTACATTGAAACTCCTAGCAATCCGCTTTTAGAGATTGTGGATATCTCTCTGGTAGCCGCTTTCGCGAAAGCGAACTCCCTAACCAGCGTCATAGACAACACATTTGCATCGCCCATTAACCAAAATCCTGCAAATTATGGTATCGATATCATTATGCACAGCGCAACAAAATACCTGGGCGGTCACAGCGATATTTGTGCAGGTACGGTAAGTGCGAGCCAGCTACACATCGATAAACTGTGGAAAACAGCCAAAAACTATGGCGGTAGCTTAAGCGACCAAACTGTTTATTTACTAGAGCGCAGCATGAAAACACTAGGTCTTCGGGTACAAGCACAATCACAAAACGCACTGGAACTTGCGCAGTTTTTAGAGAACCACGAATCGGTTAAAAAGGTCTATTATCCAGGTCTTAAATCGCATCCACAACACGAACTTGCGACTGCACAAATGCGTGCTTATGGTGGCATGATGTCCTTTGAACTACACGATAGCATTGATACTGCCGCATTTTTAGAAGCTCTTGAAATCGTCAAACCTGCATTGAGTCTTGCGGGTGTAGAAAGTACCATTCTCGCACCATCAACGACATCACACTCCTTACTAACACCAGAGCAGCGCGCAGCACAAGGAATTTCAGACTTCTTGCTCCGTTTTTCAGTAGGTATCGAGGAAGTTGCTATCATAAAAGCCGACTTAGACCAGGCGATAACAGTAAGCAAAAAGTCATGAATGAGCCGTTAAAATTAGATATACTAGCCATTGCCGCACATCCAGATGATGTAGAATTAAGCTGCGCAGGCGTGCTTGCAAAAGAAGCAGCACGCGGCAAAAAAACAGGCATACTGGATTTCACGCGTGGCGAACTGGGAACACGAGGCAATGCCGAAATACGTGATAAAGAAGCTGCACACGCTGCAAAAATTTTAAAGTTGAGCGTGCGTGAAAACCTAAGTTTTAAAGACGGTTTCTTTACAAATGACGAGGCGCATCAATTAGAAATTATTAAAATGATACGCAAATACAAGCCCGAAATCGTATTGTGCAATGCCATCAAAGACAGGCATCCTGACCACGCAAAAGGTAGCGAGCTGGCAAGTGTAAGCTGTTTCTTATCTGGTTTACGAAAGATTGAAACAACGCTAGATGGCTTTGCACAAGAAGCATGGCGTCCTAAATTTGTATATCATTATATTCAGTGGCAAGACATAGAACCAGATGTGGTTGTAGATATTACAGGATTTATGGACGTTAAATTAGAGTCGGTTGCTGCATACTCCTCGCAGTTTCACGACCCTGAAAGTGATGAACCGGTGACACCTATTAGTAGTACCAATTTTTTTGATAGTATTAAATACAGAGCAGCAAATCTAGGCAGGCTCATAGGAACTGACCATGCCGAGGGTTTCACTACAGAGCGCTACCCAGCGGTAGATTCACTATTTGATTTAAAATAGTTTCAAAAAAAGTTTCAGTTTTACGCAAATGCATTAAATTTGCAACCGCTTAAAGCTAGTGGTTGAATTCTTGAGACCCACTTAAATAAAACTCACATTGATATGGTGGTTGTAGCTCAGCTGGTTAGAGCGCTTGATTGTGGTTCAGGAGGTCGCCGGTTCGAAACCGGTCTTCCACCCTAAAAGGTCTTAGAGAAATCTAAGGCCTTTTTTTATTGAACTTTTTTTGGGAATATAGAGCATAGAATATAGACTTCTAGGGGATTACCGACAACTTGTGACTGACGAATGTGGACTGTTAACTTATAAACTTACCACAGTCGACCAACGTTTTTAAACGCTTAACATCACCATTTTAAGGCAGTCCAAAATAATTACGGTTTTTAACTCCTCCATATTCTCTAGTAATTGAGCACTGCGTGAACTTGCGTGCTGCCACAATGAGCGCGACCGTTCAAAAAATCAAGTTCTATAAGAAAGCTTGTTCCTACTACGATGCCACCGCATTGTTCTACCATTGCAATAGCTGCGGCTGCTGTACCGCCTGTGGCGAGTACATCATCGTGCAATAGTACCTTGTCACCAGGTTTAATTGCAGCGGCCTGTAATTCTAGGGTATCTGTTCCATATTCCAGCGCATATTCCTTAGTAATGAGCTTACCTGGCAACTTTCCTGATTTACGCACCATTACAAATCTCGCATGAAGCAAGTCCGCAAGTGGCAGACCGAATAAAAAGCCTCTTGACTCAATTCCCAAAACCACATCTACTTGCTCCTTTTCAAAAGGTTTTGCAAGTAAGGCGGTTGCTGCTGTTCTCGCTTTCGCGGAAGCGAGCAACGGACTAATATCCTTAAAAATGATTCCTTTTTTGGGAAAATCAGGCACATCGTGTATATAAGTCTTTAATTCAGCTAGTTGCATTGCTTCGTTTTTGAGCGTTAGTTATCAAATATACTACGTTAACAAAGCTACTTGTTTAAAGAGCACATATTTTTTTGAATAGACTATCGAAATTTAGAATAAGTTGTATATTTGCACCCGCAAAAAGGCTTAGGTCTGGTTGCAAAATGGCCTCGTGGCGCAACTGAATAGCGCACTTGATTACGGCTCAAGAGGTTACTGGTTTGAATCCAGTCGAGGTCACTAGTGTTTACAAGGGTTTCAAGAGATTGAGACCCTTTTTTATTTTCCATTTGCACAATATTTGCACAATTTTTCAATTTTAACAGCTACCTAATTATCGTAAATCTTTACGGTTAGGTTGAACACATTTTTGAAAATGAATTTTGAAAAGGTTTAATGAGGTCCTGTGGCCACTGTCCTCAAACACATACTTAAAGTTCGCATTCTTATCCTTAAGAAAATGAATTGTGTCTGCCGGTATTACCACATCATCGTGCTGACCCAAAATTATTGAATGTAATACACGGTTATTACTGACATGTACTACATCTGGTTTAGCTATTTCGTTTGGCGCTAATGATGGATTAAAAAGAAGCGTTGGGATGTTAAAACTATTTCCCAAGTGAAAGCCTAAAAATCCACCCATAGAACTGCCGATTATTAGCTCCACATTATTTTTTTCTATCCATTGCCCTAAATCATTGAATAGCGTCGCACTTTCTTCCTTATAGTTCAAATCTGGGCTGCTAACAGTATGACCAAGTTCACGAAG
>JANQTO010000371.1:0-390 GCA_030731685.1 Nonlabens sp. | reverse complement strand
ACGAAGCCAATCCACTTTAGGAGTTTGACTATTGCTCATAAGTCCGTGTAAATAGAGAATATTCATGGTTTTCATTTAAAATTTAGTCGATAATGATAAGGTTTACTGGTTCCAAAGATTCTATTCAAGTTGCTAACCGTCACAAGCTTCCTTAAAACACTCATATATCATAACCATAGCAAGTGTGTCTAGCTCGCAATAACGAAGCAGCGCTTTTTCAGTTTCCAATCGTTCTACGTTGCTAATATCTTTGTCCTGCATCTTAGCGTATGCAAATAAAGCTGCACCACCATCGGCTATGCTTTGTTGATTAACGTCCATTGAATTTTTTAGGGCTTCTTCAATCTGCTCGTTTGTGAAGCCGTCAAACAACGGTGGCAAGGACTTATA
>JANQTO010000370.1 GCA_030731685.1 Nonlabens sp. | reverse complement strand
TTTGAGATTATGGCAGGTACGGTTAATAAAGTAATTTTAGTGGGACACACCGGCGACGAGGTGAAAATGAAATACTTTGAAGGCGGTAACTGCATAGGACGCTTTCCGCTTGCAACGAGCGAGGACTACGTAAATAAAGCAACAAATGAGCGCGTTTCTTCGACCGAATGGCATAATTGCGTGGTACGTAACAAGGCTGCCGAAGTCTGTGAGAAATACCTCAAAAAAGGTGATAAAGTCTACATTGAAGGTCGTATTAAAAGCCGCCAGTGGACTGCCGAGGATGGTCAAGTGCGCTACACAACCGAAATTCAGGTTCAGGAGTTTACCTTTCTCTCGCCTAAAAACGAGTCTAGTAATAGTGCGCCACAACAAGCCGCAGTACAACAGTCTGCGCCATCAAATTATCCATCGCCTGCGGCACAAGCCAGCAATGGAAATGACGGCGATGCCGAGGATGACCTACCGTTTTAATGAGTACCTGTAACTACATATAAGTGGACCCAGACCCTTTACAATTACCGCTAGTACTCGCAACCACCTCACAGTCTACCATGTGGATTTATGTGATTTCGTTTCTTTTATTACTACTTGCCAGTGCACTTATAAGCGGTGCCGAGGTGGCTTTTTTCTCTTTAGAAAGTACAGACCTTGAAGATGATAACGACGCGTTTCCATATCAGGAAATGGTTGCTAAACTGCTTGACAGACCTAAAAAGCTTCTCGCGACCATACTTATTGCAAACAATGCCATTAATATTTCCACGGTACTCATATTTAGCATACTGTCAGAGACCTGGTTTGCTGGTATAACGACCGCATGGATGCAGTTTGCTCTAGAAGTTGTCGTTGTAACTTTTGCGATATTGCTATTTGGTGAGATATTTCCTAAGGTTTATGCAAGTCGTAACCCGATACAATTTGCAAATTTCATGGCCTTGCCGTTGCGTGTGCTGGATGTTATATTTAGCCCGCTTAGTTTACCCATGCGATTTATAACGCTGCAAATTCAGGATAAACTAGGTAGTAAAAAATCCAACATCACGGTATCGCAACTATCTCAAGCACTGGAGCTTACTGACGATAATGATACAACCCACGAAGAACAGCAAATACTACAGGGCATCGTAAACTTTGGTAATACAGACACTAAAAACGTGATGCGTAATCGTACAGATGTTTTTGCGATAGACGAGCGTTTAGAATTTAGTGAGGTTATCAAACAGGTCATTGCACATGGCTACTCCAGAATTCCTGTTTATAAAGAGAACATAGACCAAATTACAGGTGTGCTCTATGTTAAGGACCTACTGCCGCATAAGGACCGTAAGAACTTTGAATGGATGAAGCTCCTACGAGAAACCTACTTTGTTCCTGAGAATAAAAAGCTAGACGACCTTTTGCAAGAGTTTCAAGAACAAAAAAAGCACCTTGCCATTGTGGTAGATGAGTATGGTGGTACTAGTGGACTAATAACCATGGAAGATATTATTGAAGAAATAGTAGGTGATATAAGTGATGAGTTTGATGATGAAAACCTTGTTTTCTCTAAGTTAGATGATAATAATGTTATTTTTGAAGGAAAGACGCCATTAAAGGACTTTTATCGCGTCATGGGAATATCAGATGTAGAAGCAGACCTTTTTGAAGCCGCTAAAGGTGAATCAGAATCTATTGCAGGTTTTTTACTGGAACAAATAGGTCTATTTCCACGCAAGCTTCACAAAACAAAGTTCCACAACTACACGTTTATCGTTGAAGTGATGGACAAGAAACGTATTAAACAAGTAAAATGTACCAGAGACTCCTCATAGCTATTTTATTCTTTGCCGTTCTACTTCTTTCTAGCTGTAATGACGAGACGTTACCCAAACCAGGTGCGCAATTAGCACTACAATATCCTGAGGCGACCTACGATACGCTCGTTGACAACGGCTGTCCGTTTAGCTTTGAGGTCAATGAACTTGCGCGTGTCCTTGCAAAAAGAGATTGCTCCATGAAAATAGAGTATCCCGGAATGGACGCAACGGTTTATTTAAATTATGCCCAAGTTACCAGTGACAACCTTACTAAATTGCTAATGGATGGCCAGCGACTGTCCTACACACATAATAAAATGGCCGACGTTATTGCTGATTACCCTTTCTTGAACAAGGAGAAAAGAACTTCGGGAATGATGTATGAAGTTGAGGGAAATGCTGCATCAAATGCACAATTTTATGTGACAGATAGCACCAGCCATTTTCTCACCGCTTCCCTTTATTTTTATTCTAAGCCTAACTATGATTCTATTTATCCTGCGATAGACTATGTTAAGAAAGACATGGTAAAAATGCTTGAGTCGCTGGAGTGGAAAAAGTAAATAGACAAACCATCTTACTGTTCAGGTTTTAAATATTGTTTGTGCTTGGTAATTAAACACGGTGTGGCATTATCATTTTTTCCTATTTAAAAACAATCACTTTCACTCACAGGCATAGTTCATAGGAGTTTTTATATGCGCAACTTTGCATTATGAAAACAGAAAATCTCAAATACGCTTACTTGATTATTTTGAGCCTTATTTGGGGCACCTCATTCATTCTCATTAAAAAAGCGCTGGGTGATAATGACGGTGAGCTGGTGTTACAACCCTTACAACTAGGAGCAGCTAGAACTATTATTTCAAGTACTATGCTTATCACGATAGGCTGGCGCACATTTATTAAAACAGAACGTAAATATTGGAAATGGCTCTTCATATCTGGACTTTTAGGTTCTTTTTTTCCTGCTTTTTTGTTTGCCTATGCACAAACTGAAATAGATAGCGCCATAAGCGCTATACTCAATTCTACCGTGCCGTTACTAACTCTAACGCTAGGTGCTGTCCTGTTTGGCATATCGTTTTCACGTATGCAACTTGCGGGAGTTATTTTGGGTTTATGTGGCGCTATAGGTCTGGTGGTAGCAGGCATGCAGGAACATCCTGAACAAAACTATCTTTTTGCTGGGCTCATTCTCATTGCATGTTCATGCTATGCAAGTAACGTAAATGTCATTAAAAAATATCTGCAAAACGTAAGTCCTCTGGCTATTGCGACGGGAAACTTTGTGTTCATCGCGCCGTTTGCTCTTATCGTTTTTCTATCTGCTGGTGGTGCGAGCTTAGAGTATACGAGTCCTGTGGTTCAAAAAAGCTTTGGATACATTGTGATTCTTTGTGTTTTTGGAACGGTCGCAGCAAAGATTTTGTTCAATAAGCTGGTACAAATGACCTCGCCGGTTTTTGCGAGTTCTGTAACGTACCTTATGCCTGTTATAGGACTTTCTTGGGGTGTGCTCGATGGTGAAGAGTTTAGCGTTTGGCAAGTCGTTGCGACGATGGTTATTATTACAGCCGTGGTGCTTGTAACTCGTGCAAATAAAAAACCAGCATCTTTATAAGATGCTGGTTTTGGGTTTGAAAGTATTTTAGATGTGCCGCTTTCGCGAAAGCGTAAAAATTACAATCTATCTTCTATTTAAAATCAGCGTCTGAAACGCCTTCATTTACTTTGAGTTCTTTTACTTCAAAGCTCACGTCCTGACCCATCATATTTTGACTTAGTGTCATAGGGAATTTCACACCTTTAACTTCTTTATAGTTTGAGTAGTTAACAGCTTGAATAATTTCCTGTCCTTGTTGCTTTATGGTAGTTTCTGAACTTGTTAGAAGTCCAGTTTCCATATCATAGAAGCTCTTTTTGCTAGGTGACCACTGGATAACGTATACTTTTTTACCATCTTTCATTTCAGCACCTACAAGTTGTGCTTTTGCTGCCATGGTAACTTCAGGCATAAACGTCGCTTCAGATTGCTGTGCATCTAAATCGTCTCCAGCGGTATCAATAGTGCGTCCTTGAGCAACTACTTTACCTTTGCCGTTTGCATAGATTTGCTTACTCATACTCTTGCCGCCCATAGTAACATCAAGAGACCATCTATTGTTGATGTCTCTTTTTTCTATAATAGCGACCTCACCCATAGGAGAATCTAGGGTAGCGCGCGAGCTTGTTGACTTTACTTTAGCAACTGCATCTTTACCACCTATAGCGGCAACATAGCTTTCTAGTACAGTTTGTGCTGTTACTCCTTTAGGAATTTCTATACCTGATGGTCGCTCTGTAGGATTTGCATTTTTGTCAAAAAACTTAATTGGAACAGGTTTTCCGTCTACAGTCATTTTATCTAGATTTTCTAAAATGTCTGACGCTTTACCTACTAAAATAATACGTGCTTGGTCTGTTTTAAAGTATTTGTTTGCGACACGTTTTACGTCTTCCTTAGTCACAGCATTAATGTTTGCTATGAAGTTCTTGTAGAAATCTGCAGGAAGGTTGTTTGTCTTTATAGTAATTGCACGGTCAGCTACGATTTCTTTATCTTCTGAAGACATAATGAAGTCTCCAAGAAATTGTGCTTTTGCATTTGAAAGCATGTCGTCATCTACATACGTGTTGCGTATGCGTTGCATTTCTTTCATCACTTCAACAACGGCACTGTCAGTAACCTCATTACGCACTTTGGCCGACGCTCTAAACGATGATTTATAGTAACGATTTGAACCTAAACCAGAACCAGCTCCATAGGTATATCCTTTATCTTCACGTAGGTTTGCGTTCAAGTAAGAGTTGAAGGAACCTCCTAGAATGGAGTTTGCAACAGTTGCTGCATAATAGTCTGGGTCATTCATTTTAAGTCCTGCAATATTCATAACTGCAAGTTCTGTTTGAACTGCATTAGGCACATCTACAAAGTTGATTACTGTATATGGAACATCTTTAGCTTCGGGATAGCTAACGTCTGGCGCTGAACCTGCGATCCACGTATTAAGGTATTTATTTACTAATTTCTTAGCTTCTTTACCCGTGATATCGCCACTTATAACTAAATACCCTTTAGACGGTACGAAGTACGTTCTGTAGAATTGCTCTAGGTCTTCAACTGTAACGCTGTTAATGGTCTCTTCAGTAGCAAACTCGCCCGCAGGGTGGTTTTTACCATAAACCAAAGCGTTGCGAACTTTACCAGCTATGGCAGCTGCACTATTATCACCAGATTTCAAGTTAGCAATAAGCTGATCTCTTTCAAAATCTAGTTCCTCTTGAGTGAAGTTAGGATTAAGTGCTGCGTCAACAAACATTTTGAATACTTGCTCCTTGTACTTGGACAAGGTGGACATATACCCGCCATTTGTATTTACAGAAAGAAATGCTCCTAAGAAATCTACTTCTTCATTGAATTTTTCTTTGGACATCGTTTTGGTTCCCTTGCCCATAATCGATCCAGTGAGTGATTGTACTCCTGCTTTGTCACCTTCATAAATCGGTGGTGTATTCAAGTTCAAGGAAAAGTTTACTGTAGGCAATTTAGAGTCTGTTACGACAAGTACCTGCATACCGTTTTTAAGTGTGAAGGTATATGGCTCTCCCATATTAATTTCTGGAGTAGGTCCAGAAGTTGGTGCTTTAGAGCGATCTATCTGTGCTGTCGTCATGGCTGTTGCGACAACAAAAGCCATTATAAATAAGATTCTTTTTTTCATGATATTTTTATTTATCAGTTGCTGGAGCGCTACCTGCTAGGTACTTAAGCTCAAGTCTTTGATTAGGTTTTAAATAGCTGTTTGCAACACGCTTGATGTCTTCTCTAGTAATGCTGTTGTAGATATCCAGCTCTTTATTAATAAGACTTGTATCACCTTTTAACATGCTGTATGTCGCTAATGAAGATGCGATTCCTTCTACTCTAGAGTTAGACCTTACGTACTGCGCCTCAAACTGATTGCGCAACTTTTGAAATTCTCTTTCACTTATAAGTTCTGTCTGTAGCTTTTTGATTTCAGCGTCCATTGTTGCTTTAAGTTCGTCCCA
Organism: Nonlabens sp.; assembly: GCA_030731685.1. Taxonomy (GTDB): domain Bacteria; phylum Bacteroidota; class Bacteroidia; order Flavobacteriales; family Flavobacteriaceae; genus Nonlabens. The sequence goes on along the minus strand of JANQTO010000370.1, from coordinate 6,771 downwards.
TTTCGGCTCTCCTTTGATAATAGCTCCCATAGTATAGGTTCCGTAATCTTGATTTGCTTGATTGAATGCAAGAACCTGTAGTGCTACTTTGTCTTCATCTACCATTTTTTTAGTAAGTCTTGAGCTTGCCCCACCTGTAAGAATACTAGAGATGTAATCAAGAACATAAGCATCTTTTTCTACAGATTTAGGTGTTACATAAGAAAATATGTAAGCTGGAAACTGTATGTTCGAATCATATTCTGTTGCATAGCGAGTTTCAGTAATAGGGTCTTCAACAATTATGGCACGCTCATTACGAGGCGCCTTGTTTTCTATGGAGCCAAAATAGTCAGCAATCATTTTTTTAGTAGGCTCAATTTGAAAGTCACCTGCTACAACGAGAGTTGCATTGTTTGGGTTATAATACTTATCATTAAAGTCTTGAAATTCTGACAACTTTGCAGCGTTTAGGTCTTCCATAGAACCTATTACTGATCTACCGTAAGGGTGCTTCTTGAAAAGGTGTTTGTCTATGCCCGTTCTGTATAAAATAGCTCCGTAAGGTGCATTGTCTATACGCTGGCGCTTCTCTTCTTTAATAACTTCGTTTTGTGTGTCCACACCTATCTGTTCGATTTTAGGGTGTAACATGCGCTCGCTTTCCATCCATAAAGCAAGCTCTAATTTGTTAGAAGGAAACGTTTCATAGTAATACGTTCTATCCTGTGAGGTGTTAGCATTGTTATTTCCACCGTTTGCAGATACGATATTGAAAAACTCACCTCTCGCAATGTTCTCAGAACCTTCAAAAAGAAGATGTTCGAAGAAATGCGCAAAGCCGCCACGACCGGCTACTTCATCCTTAGCTCCTACTTGATACATTACTCCAGTAGTCACTACTGGGGCGCCATTTTCCTGGTGTAAGATTACATGAAGTCCATTAGGTAGATCATATTCTACAAACTTAACCTCTTGTGCAAAACCAGTTGTGGCTGCGCAGGCAACCACTAGACTTAGAACAATTTTTTTCATTTGATTAATTTTAGTTATCGCGTTGTTAGTAGTGACAAATCGTGTATTGTTACACATATTGTCGAACACTCCCCAAAAATAGTTTTAGTAATGTCTGAATGTCGTTAAAGAATTCTAAATTATTTGGTGACTTGATTACATTTCTTGTAACTTTAAAAGAAAAACATGAATTTCAATTGGTTCAAAGTACTTATTTACTCATCAGGAATAGCAGCAGCCCTCATAATTTATTTTCTAATTCTTAATGCCTTAGGTCTAGGCGGAGAGATTTATATGAGTTTCCTAAATGCTATTATAACTACATGTGGGGTTTACCTATTAGTTCGTAATACTTTTATTCTAGAAGGTAAGAACTTTGAGTACATGAACGGATTCATAACTGCAACAGCAGCAGGATTCATTTCCACATTAATATTTACGATTTTTATGGCCATCTATCTAACTGAAATCAATACAGAGCTCGCCGCAACTATGGCAGGTCAAATTTCAACAATAAGTGGTTCTGGCGAGTTTGAGATTTTATTGTTTATCGCACTTTCAGGTTTTGCAACCTCTTTAGTAGCAGCCCTTGTTATTATGCCTGTGTTCAAACAAAGTTGGAACACTAAACAACTACGTGAGACTCAAAAACCTATGAATCAAAAATAAATGTGTGCATAGTTGTTAATAACTTTGGTTATTACGGGAAAGAGATTATATTTGCAGCCCGAAATTAATTAAGTTAAATCAATATTATGTACGCAATCGTAGAGATAGCAGGGCAACAATTCAAGATCGAGAAAGATCAGAAGGTGTTTGTACATCGTTTGCAAGAAGAAGAAGGTGCTACACTTTCTTTAGACAAAGTTCTTCTTGTAGGTGACGGCGACAACATCACTCTCGGCGCCCCAGCTATAGAAGGAGCATTTGCAGAAGCAAAAGTTCTGGGACACCTTAAAGGTGACAAAGTAATCGTTTTTAAGAAAAAACGTAGAAAAGGATATCGTAAGAAAAACGGTCACCGTCAGTACTTAACACAGATTCAAATTTCTTCTATTTCTCTTTCAGGAGGAACTAAAAAAGCTGATGCCCCTGCAAAAGCTAAGAAAGCTGCACCTGTTAAAGAAGATGCTCCTGTAAAAGAATCTCCTGCAAAGAAAGCTGCACCTAAGAAAGCAGCGACTACTGAAGTGGATGACTTGAAAAAGGTAGAAGGTATAGGTCCTAAAATTGCATCGACTTTAGTTGAAGCAGGTATTTCGACTTTTGCACAACTTGCAAAAACAGATGTCGCTAAAATTGCTGAAATCATTGCTGATGTGCGTGGTAGCCATGTGCCAGATTCATGGCCTATGCAAGCACAACTTGCCGCAGATGGTAAGTGGGACGAACTTAAAAAATGGCAGGACGAAGCTAATGGCGGAGTAATGCCTAGCTAATTAATGTTAAATCAGATACGCTTTTAGGTAGTATCATAAAATTATAACTCATGGCTCATAAAAAAGGAGTAGGTAGTTCGAAAAACGGTAGAGAATCTCAATCAAAACGTCTAGGCGTTAAGATATTTGGTGGTCAGGCTGCAATAGCTGGAAACATCATTATACGTCAGCGTGGTATGGAGCACCATCCAGGTGAAAACGTATATGCTGGTAAAGACTTTACCCTTCACGCTTATGTGGACGGTCTTGTGAAGTTTACTAAAAAGAGAAACAATAGATCGTATGTATCTATTGTACCGGTAGGAGAAGCATAATCTTCAACTATTTTACATTACAAACCCCAAGTTGTTTTACAGCTTGGGGTTTTGTGGTTTGCTTAATTACTTTAGCTGGCAGTTTGCGAAATAACCAGAAATAATGCAGATTCAGGTTATTTAATTAACTGCTTTCTAGTAAGCTCTACGATTATGGAGTCTACAAAATCTCGCTGATTCAATGTGTCGATATTTGCGATGTGAATTGTGTAAAAGTCTAAGGTTGAGGTCAGGTTTACAAGGCTCGTATCTCGAACGGTGTTGAGACTTGCGACAAGTTTAGACACTTGCCAGTCGTTCATTTGGATAGAGTCACCGGTAATTTTAAGTCCAGCGCCACCATATATTCCACCAGCATTGCCGCCTTCTATAAAACCGCTTAAACTGGTTGTTTTCACCTCTTGTCGTGGATAGTCTGTTCCGCAGCTCGTAAGCATTAAAATCATCGTTAGCGATAATGCCAGGGTTTTTATCTTATTCATAGGTATGTAGATTGTTCGCTTTCGCGAAAGCGAAACTTTAATCAAAAATTTATGGGAAACGAAGCTAATAAAAAAAGCCCATACATACGTACGGGCTTTTATAACGTTTAGAACGATTGTTCTAGTATCTGTAATATTCTGGCTTGAAAGGCCCAGTTACTTCTACACCTATGTAGTCGGCTTGGTCTTTCTTAAGAACTGTAAGCTCTGCGCCCATGCGTGAAAGGTGCAATGCTGCTACTTTCTCGTCCAGGTGCTTAGGAAGCATGTAAACCTCATTACCGTAGTTGTCTGAATTTGTCCAAAGTTCTATTTGTGCTAGGGTCTGGTTTGTAAAGGAATTACTCATTACAAAACTAGGGTGACCTGTTGCACAGCCTAGGTTTACAAGTCTACCTTCGGCAAGAAGGATGATGTCCTTTCCATCTATAGTGTACTTATCTACTTGAGGCTTAATTTCTACTTTACTAGACCCGTAATTTTTATTAAGGAATGCAACGTCTATCTCATTATCAAAGTGACCGATGTTACAAACGATTACTTTATCGCGCATCGCTTTAAAGTGCTCTCCACGTATAATGTCTTTATTACCGGTAGTGGTAATTACAATGTCAGCATTTTCAAGAACGTTTTCAAGAACCTTTACTTCAAAACCGTCCATACAAGCTTGTAGCGCACATATAGGGTCTATCTCAGTCACGGTAACAATAGAACCAGCTCCACGGAACGATGCTGCGGTACCTTTACCTACATCTCCATAACCACAAACGACAACACGCTTTCCAGCAAGCATGGTGTCTGTAGCGCGACGTACTGCGTCAACCGCACTCTCACGACAGCCGTATTTGTTATCAAATTTTGATTTAGTTACAGAGTCGTTTACGTTTATGGCTGGCATAACCAGTGTGCCATTTTTCATGCGCTCGTAAAGTCTGTGTACTCCTGTAGTAGTTTCTTCAGAAAGTCCTTTAATTCCTGCAGCAAGTTCTGGGAACTCGTCAAAAACCATGTTGGTTAAATCACCACCATCGTCTAGAATCATATTTAATGGCTTGCGGTCTTCACCAAAGAAAAGAGTTTGCTCGATACACCAGTTGAATTCTTCTTCGTTCATTCCTTTCCATGCATATACTGGGATTCCAGCAGCAGCGATTGCAGCAGCAGCGTGGTCTTGTGTCGAGAAAATGTTACATGATGACCAGGTAACGTCTGCTCCTAATGCAACAAGTGTTTCAATAAGAACTGCTGTTTGTATGGTCATGTGCAAGCAACCTGCGATACGCGCTCCTTTAAGAGGTTGTGAAGAACCATATTCTTCGCGCAATGCCATAAGGCCTGGCATTTCAGCTTCAGCAAGTTCTATTTCTAAACGGCCGTAAGCTGCTAGGGACATATCTTTTACCTTGTAAGGTACGTAAGGAACTGTTTGTGTACTCATAAATGTGTTTAATGTTCAAGGCATAAGTCGTAGAGAATCTTCATACTCAACATTTTAAAAGCCTTTTATTTATCTTAAATTGCGGTTGCAAATTTACGTAAAATCAATCGATTCTCATGCCTCTTCACAAAACCATAACATCTAGACCAGGAACAACCGTTTATGTTTGGAATATTACCGAGTCTGAGGCATGGCTGCGTACAGGGCTAACCTTACGTGATACGAGTATAAATAGGTTATTTACCATGAGCAGTGAATTGCACCGTCGTGGGTTTTTAAGCATACGTCACTTATTGCGTACCGCAGGTTATACCGACCAGAATTTGTACTATGATGAACTGGGAAAGCCACACCTAGAAGATGATAGTTATATCTCAATTACCCATAGTTATGAGTTTACGGCAATTATAATAAGCAAAGAGCCCGTAGGTATAGATATAGAAAAACAGCGTGATAAAATAGTTCGCATCGCACCCAAGTTTATAGGTTTTGAGGAGCCTTTCATAACCGATTTAGAAAATCCCGTAAAGGAACTCACCGTAGTTTGGGGCGCTAAGGAGTCTATGTATAAATTGTACGGGCATAAAGGTCTCGGTTTTAAAGCTCATTGTCTTGTTGCTCCATTTAATTTAAAGGACGGCATAACTGTTTCTAGGATTGTGTATGAAAATGACAATTTGAAATTTGATGTATTTTTTGAGGAGATGCACGATTTTACACTTGTTTATATTTTGCCTTCTAAAAATGCATAGCATTCTTGAAACTATCCAAAATGAGCAAAGGTCTCTAGCCATTCTCATAGACCCTGAGAAAACGTTACCCTCGACCTTTGACGTACTGATATTACAAATTCAAAAATTTGCGGAGCAAGCTCAAAAACGGGCGTTTGTCAACCAGCTTCTTATATTCGTAGGTGGAAGCACCATGAGGGCTATAGATTTTGATTCATGGGTAAAATCATTGTCTAGTTTGACGCAGATACCAATCGTTATCTTTCCAGGTTCCCATGAGCAACTCAGCGAGAGTGCGCGGGGTTTACTGTTTTTAAATTTGCTTTCAGGTCTTAATCCAGATTATTTAGTGACCCAACAAGTTCAAGCAGCAAACAAATTGAAAGGCTCTAAACTAGAAATTATTCCGACTGCGTACCTATTACTTGACGGTGGTAAAGAGACCGCCGTACAACGTGTTTCTCAAACTACACCGATTTCCCAAGAGGCTATTGAAATAATTACCGACACAGCTTTTGCAGGACAGCTCATGGGAAACGACCTCATTTACCTAGAAGCCGGCAGTGGTGCACTACGACCTGTAAGTCCCGAGGTTATTAAAGCAGTTTGTGAAACGGTGAACATTCCAGTACTTGCTGGTGGTGGAATACGCGATTTTAACACGATGAATCAGGCTTATGAGGCTGGGGCCAGTGTAGTTGTCGTAGGCACCGCTATGGAGGATGGAGAGTTTCGTTACGAGCAATAAGTTTTGCGTTTTCGAATTCCACTTCAATTTCTACTTCATCTTACATAGTTCTTATCTTTACCACTCTTACCAAAAAAAACGACCATGAACATATCAGTTGAACTAACCATGTCACCATTGCAAGATGGCTATGAGCCACACATCATTGATTTTATAAAAGTGTTACGAGCTTCTAAATTCACGGTACTTGAAAATCCGCTCAGTACGCAGGTTTATGGGAAATATGATGAGGTGATGCCTTTTCTTACCAAAGCAATAGGCGATAGCATGGCGGCTCAGGATGCAGTTCTAGTCTATATGAAACTCGTAAAATCTGACCGCAGCGACTACACGCCACATTTCTAGTAAATGGATTTGATTGAAATCCTTTTCGGACAATATAGCGGTTATTCAAATCTGCACATAGTACTTGAAGTTACCGCTATTATTGCGAGTTTGTTGAGCGTTTACTTCTCGTTTAAGAATAGCGTGCTGGTTTTTCCATTTGGTATAGTGAGTACCGTGATTTATGTGTACTTACTCTTACAGTGGAATTTGCTTGGTGATATGATCATTAATGGCTACTATTTCATCATGAGCGTTTACGGCTGGTATATATGGTCACAAGTGCATGACGGGAATAATGT
>JANQTO010000369.1 GCA_030731685.1 Nonlabens sp. | reverse complement strand
ACTATAGGTGCTGCAATTTTAAGTATTTGTCCTACAGACTCCATATCCATTCCGCTGGTTTTAGAAAGCGCATTTTCAACTTGTGGTTGTTTACCACCTAGCACGTGTCCTAAAATTCCTGCGCCTTCATTAACAAGGGTACTGGAATCACCACCACCTAAAAGGCCGCCTATTAAATCCATCATGCCACCGCTGGTATGTCTAGGGTCCTCTAACGCCATATTGAGCGATTGTGCTCCTTGTGGTGTTGATGCATTGCGCTGCATGGCGCCAAGTATTAATGGCATTGCTTGAGTGAGCACATTTGCGGTTTTATCAGGGCTTTGACCGGTTTTGGCAGCCGCGCCTTGAATTAGGGACTTTCCTAAATCCGAATTTAATAAGTCTAAAATTGATGACATAGTTTTTTGTTTTGAGAGTTCAAGGTACGTATTATGTTAAGATAGTCACAAAAAAGATGTTTGATTTTAGTTCGCTTTCGCGAAAGCGAGCAATTTTATCGCCCAATTGCATCCAAAAGTCTATATCTAAGTAACCTAATCATGATAAATACCATATGCAACTTCTCAAAAATGATTGCTTAATGACTAATTTTGCGCCCGTTAAAAATGAATTATGATTTCTGTAGATAATCTTGCCGTAGAATTTAGTGGAACCACACTTTTTAGTGATGTGTCCTTTGTCATTAATCCCACAGACAAGATTGCGCTCATGGGTAAAAATGGTGCAGGTAAATCTACGATGATGAAGATTATCGCCGGCGAGCAAAAGGCAACACGCGGCGCCGTAAGAGTTCCTAAAGATGCCGTCATTGCTTACCTGCCACAGCATTTATTAACGCAGGACGACGCGACCGTTTTTGAAGAGGCCGCCAAAGCATTCAAACAAGTTTTTGCGATGCGTGACGAGATGGAGCGCTTGAACAAAGAACTGGAAACCCGTACCGACTATGAAAGTGATGCTTACATGACCATCATTGAGCAGGTAGCCGACTTAGGCGAGAAATACTATGCACTGGAAGAGGTAAACTACGATGCCGAGGTAGAAAAAGCACTCAAAGGACTAGGTTTTAAACAAAGCGATTTCAACAGACCTACAAAGGAATTTAGCGGTGGCTGGCGCATGCGCATTGAGCTTGCTAAAATCCTATTACAAAAACCAGATTTGATATTGCTGGATGAGCCTACAAACCATATCGATATTGAATCGGTTATATGGCTGGAAGATTTTCTGGTGAATAAGGCGCAAGCTGTTATCGTGATATCACACGACCGTGCGTTTATTGATAACATCACAAACCGAACTATTGAGGTGACCATGGGTCGTATTTACGATTATAAGGCTTCGTTTACTCATTATGAACAACTGCGTGCAGACCGCAGGCAACACCAAATAAAAGCGTTTCAGGAACAGCAAAAATACATTGCAGACAATATGGCTTTTATAGAACGTTTTAAAGGAACCTATTCTAAAACAAACCAAGTATCTTCTCGTGAGCGCATGCTGGAGAAACTGCAAATTATTGAGATAGATGAAGTGGATACCAGTGCACTGAAACTACGTTTCCCACCAGCACCACGTTCAGGTGATTATCCTGTTACGGTAAAAGATGTTTCTAAAGCTTATGGCGAGCATGAGGTGTTTAAAAATGCCAGTATGTCCATTTCGCGTGGTGAAAAAGTTTCTTTTGTAGGGCGTAATGGTGAAGGTAAATCCACCATGATTAAAGCAATATTGGGTGAGATAGAAGTACAGGGAACTTGCGAGCTGGGTCATAATGTTCAGGTAGGCTACTTTGCACAGAATCAGGCAGCATTGCTTGATAATGACCTCACCATTTTCCAAACGGTAGATGAAGTCGCACAAGGCGAGATACGTACTCAAATAAAAAACATCCTAGGCCGCTTTATGTTTAGCGGTGACGATTTAGACAAAAAAGTAGGGCAGCTTAGTGGTGGAGAAAAGACAAGACTTGCTATGGTGAAGTTGTTGCTGGAACCAGTGAATCTATTAATTCTCGATGAGCCTACAAATCACCTTGACTTAAAATCAAAAGATGTACTCAAAGAAGCACTGTCAACGTATGACGGTACGCTTATTCTCGTTTCTCACGACCGTGCATTTTTACAAGGACTTTCTCAAAAAGTGTTTGAATTTAAGGACCAGCGCGTGATTGAGCATTTTGAAACCATTGACGCTTTCCTAGAGCGCAATCGCATCAAAAGTATTGCAGACATCCAGTTGATGAAGTAATAGCTCAGTCTTGTTTGCGTCCATTGTGGTTTAGAAATCACATAGGAATATTGCGATGTTTTGCGCTCAGAATTAAAAACAAACCGTAAAAGGCAAGACCTATCGCGATAAGCCCCATAAGGATACCACCAAATTGAAAGTTTATAAACGCAAATGCCTTATCAGTACTTTTGGGCACATCAGGTTTATGACTCCACACAGACCTGAACAGTAAATAGGAAAACGCAGCAAACACAAATCCGCGGCTGAAACGGCCTACGCGACCAAGCATTAACAGTGGTTTATACTGATTATTCGACAGGTCGTTTTTGTGAATCATTTTTTGCATGAGCTTGCCCGTTGCCATGTACCATTCATTTATGGCGCTTATGGCAAGTCCTACACCTACGATGCATACTGCAACCTGACCAGTGGTTGTCTCTAAAAATGTCGTTAATAATGGGGTACTGTCATCGCTAGTAGCGCCTATGAGAATACTTACACAACTGTAAAGCAAAATGAGATAGCCACAACCATTGATAAAATAGCCTGCACGCCTTATAAATGGCTAGCTGTTCGAACCGTCATA
>JANQTO010000368.1:6727-12679 GCA_030731685.1 Nonlabens sp. | reverse complement strand
CAACGCCTTTTCAGGCGTCATAGTTTCTTGTGTTTCTCTAGTATGTGCTTTCATATGCGTCGTCTTTTATTTTAGGGTTGGTTTTAAAAAATTGAACGAAACTTTCTGGATTTTCTACAACTCCTCGTTCACTTATTAATTTGATGTTTATATTTCTATTTCCAGCTTTAAAGATAAAGTCTTCGAGTATTTCTATCACGTCATAATCCAGATAAACTGTTTTACGCACGTCTAATGTTAAAAATGAATCTCTAGGCAGGCTATCAAGCTCCTGTAATATCGTCGCCTTATTGAAAAAGGTCACTTCCTCGGCAAGAGTCATGTTTATTGTTGTTTTGCCATCGCTCACTTCTTGTTTGTGCAAGAAATGGGAATTTTGAAACGACTTGAATAATGTAATAAGGATACCTACGGCAAGTCCTAGACCTATACCTACCAGCAAGTCCGTAAACACTATAGCTACAACAGTAACCATAAATGGCACAAATTGCATCCAGCCTTCTTTAAACATTTTTACAAACAGTTCTGGTTTTGCAAGCTTGTAACCTACCACTAATAATATCGCAGCAAGAACAGAATACGGAATCTTATTCAACAAAAACGGTATCGTAATCACCGATATCAATAACAAACCACCATGCAATATTGCTGACATTTTTGTACGTCCACCAGACTGTATGTTTGCACTACTGCGCACTATAACTTGTGTGATAGGCAAACCGCCTATGAGTCCTGAGCATACATTACCTACTCCTTGTGCTATAAGTTCTCTATTAGTAGGCGTCACTCGCTTTAATGGGTCTAACTTGTCTGTCGCCTCCACACAAAGCAACGTTTCTAAACTTGCAACCAGTGCAATAGTGAAGCCTGTAAGCAATACGTTAGGATTTGATAGCGCGCTAAAATTAGGAAACGTGAATTGCCCTAAAAAACTGTCTATACCTTTAGGCACTGGCACATTCACTAAATGTTCTGTTGCGATTCCTAGAGTGGAATTGCCCACAGTAAACGTATAGTATAAAATCCCTAGTACGACTACGGCAAGCGGTCCTTGTACTAACTGAAATATCCTTGCCTTCTTAGATAATACAGAACTCCAAAACAATAAAACCAAAAGTGCAATGACTCCTATGAGTGTAGCTCCTGGACTTACAAAATTCACAGCATTTATAATTTCAGAAAAGGTGTTTTCACCATCTACTTGAAAAAAGGCCATGTCACCTTCCGGGTCTTTGTCATAACCGAAGAAGTGCGGAATTTGCTTTAGAATAATGATGATTCCTATGGCCGTGAGCATTCCCTTAATTACGGAAGATGGAAAATAATAACCGATGATTCCTGCTCTTGCAAAACCTAAAACAACTTGTATCACTCCAGCGAGAACTATGGCAGCAAGTAGATTTTCAAAACTACCTAGGGTAGATATGGCACTCAAAACAATTGCCGCAAGTCCTGCTGCAGGTCCACTAACACCAAGTGGCGATTTACTAATCGCACCCACAACGACACCACCTATAATGCCGGCGATAACACCTGAAAATAAAGGCGCGCCACTGGCTAGTGCTATACCTAAACAAAGCGGTAATGCAACGAAAAAGACAACGACACTTGCTGGTATATCTGCTTTAAAATTTTTAAAAGGATTGGAACTATTCATATGTAATAATAGGGTTAAGCACGCGTAAAGAGTGTTATGATCGCATTAAAGCGTATTTTCAAATAAGCAACTACCCAAAACAAGATTGGGCAACAATACAAGCAAACCTTTTCTGGCAACGGTTGCAAACTGCATATACCCATTAATGTATTCCGGTAAAAGCCTATTCTATCAAACTTTCAGTTTTGCTTGCAAATATGATAGTAACACTATCCTTCAAATATAAAATTAATTGTAGTACCATGAAATAAATAAGGCTGCCATTTCTGGCAGCCTCAGTAATAAGATTTATGAGATATACTAAAGTCCTAATTCTTTGCGCACGTCCGCTGTTAGGTCTAAGTCTTCGTCTGCATATAAAATTGCGCTTATGTCCACAACTACCTTCATACCACGTTTTTTAGCAATGGCAGCAATAGCGTCGTTTACTTTTTTGTAAACTGGCTCAAGAAGTTCATTTCTTTTTGAAGCAAGTTCTAGTTCCGATAGTTTGTTAGCATTTGTTACTTCTTTCTCAATTTCTTGTGCCAGCAATCTTATTTCTTGCTGACGCTCTGGAGTTACCTTAGGAGCCTGCATTTCATAAGCAAGTTCTTCCATTTTTTGCTTTGCATTTTCCTCACGTTTTGCAACATCGGCTTGAAGTCTCGTAGCGAGTTGTTTCAACGACTCATCGGCCTTTGCAACCTCTGGCATATCGCCTATAAGAGCTTGTGAATTTACATACCCAGTTTGTGCCATTGCAACTGTGCTGGCAACCATCATAATAACGAATAAAATCTTTTTCATTTCTTAAATTTAAAGCGCGCAAGATAAACAACTATCTGCGATTTTGCTATGTTATGCCACCGGTATTTCAACAATCAGACCATTTTATGGTACATTGATTTATTTGTGACGGCCTGCTTGTGAATATTACGCTTTCGCGAAAGCGTACTCTTTAAAAATCAATAATTTACGCTATGAAAATTATTATTTCTTCTTACGGTTATTTACCTTTTTATCGCCTCGGGTCTTCGGTTTCTTGTATTTCTTGGCAATTTCCCTGCGATAACTACCGCCCTGATTTTCTTTTTTGTTCTTATCCTTTTTCTCGTGGAACGATGCACCACGTTCATCTTCAACCTTCTTATGCGGGTTGAACAGCTCGCGCACCACAGGTCGCTCGTCTGCAGTGAGTTCTGTGGATACTTCTACTTCATCTGGAAATGGCAGTTCGGGGATTTTATAGTCCATGAGCTGCTCGATGCGCTCCTTATTATCTTGCTCCTTATTTGTATAGAACATAATGGTTTTACCGCGGTGTAAAGCTCTACCTGTACGACCTATACGGTGCATATAATTCTCTGGAAATGCTGGCACGTCCATATTAATAACGTGCGAAATCTGGTCTAAATCCAGTCCGCGAGCCATGACGTCTGTAGAAACTAAAACGCGACAGATTCCAGAATCAAAAAGCTCTATGGAGCGTAAACGGTAATTTTGTGTCTTATTAGAATGAATCACAGCCATCGCTTTACCTAGTTGCGGCGACATGGCCTCGTGCAAGCGGTCAGCATCTTTTTTATTACCTACAAAGACAAGTACTTTTTTAAATTCTTCCTCATCAGTAAGCAAGTCCATGAGCAGGTTTGCTTTTGTATAAAAGTTTTCTACTGGATAACAGGTTTGGTCTATGTTTTCCAGTCGTGTTCCACTAACTGCAATAGAAACGGTTTCTGGATTGTAGAAATAGTGCTGAATGAAATCGGCAATCTGGTCTGTCATCGTTGCACTAAACATGATGTTCTGGCGTTTTTGCGGCAAGTGGTCAAATATATTGGTAAGCTGAAACCTAAATCCTAAATCCAGCATGACGTCCACCTCATCTATTACCACTTTTTTACAGTACTTTAATTTCAAGGTCTGTGAAACAAGCAAATCGTACAGTCTACCTGGTGTTGCAACTATAATGTCAACACCTGCGGCAACCTCGCGCTTGTGTGTGTTAATGTTTACGCCACCATAAATACCCAGCGTACGCAGGTTCAGGTATTTTGCGTATTCATTAATGTTATCTACCACTTGAACCACAAGTTCTCGCGTAGGTACAAGCACCAAAATACGTGGATCAACTTGTTCTGAAAATTTGAGCTCGTGTAGCAATGGCAACATGTAGCCCAGTGTTTTACCGGTACCAGTCTGCGCGATACCTACCATGTCCTTACCCGATAAAATTACAGGAAAAGCCGACTCCTGTATAGGTGTCATTTCTTTAAACCCTAGGTCTTCTAAACCGTTTAACAACGGCGTTTTAAGGTTCAGGTCGGTAAATAACTTCATGCTCAAAATTTTTGCAAAGATACCTTTAAATATGTAGTGGCGTGTATGGACTTAAGACCGCTGCGCTGATAGATTATGGAACACGGACTTTTTTTAACGTAAGGTGACGACATTTACTTGCCATACTATCCTTAAAACTTAATGAATCAGGTACCTGAAACCTTTAATTACTCATGAAAGTACAGCCGATATAGTGTAATCATCATGTATATTACCGACTTAGACTTAAAACACGTTATGTTCGGATTATTCAAAAAGAAGAGTGAAGTAGAGAAACTACAGGAAGAATATGCAAAATTGATGGCTACCTACCACAAGCTTTCTACATCTAATAGGGCTGCTAGTGATGACGCTTTCGCGAAAGCAAACGACATCGCAAACCAAATAGACAAACTGGTTAAGAAGTAAATCGACTGTCTTTTCAAGGCAAATTGCTTCTTGCAAGCTTAGTTAGTGACCTATTCTTAACCTATATATGGCTATAGGTGCGTAACTGAATTACCTTTGCAGGATGCATCAAAGAAATATACATCGCTACGGTTACGATTTTGTAAAACTTGCAAAAACGCATCCTGCGCTCGAGAGCCATTTAATTACGCTAGAAACTGGCGCGCATTCTATAGATTTTAGTAAAGCTGCCTCCATTTTGGAATTCAATACGGCTTTGTTAAAGCACCACTACAACATACGTTACTGGAAATTGCCGCCTAACACGCTCTATCCACCTATTCCTGGTCGTGCAGACTACCTGCATCACATCGCTGACCTTGTAGGCAAGAAAGCTAAAAAAGGACTGGATATAGGTTGTGGAGCAAGCGCCATTTATCCGATTCTGGGAAATGCCATTTACAATTATGAAATGGTTGGGACTGACGTTGACGAAACAAGCTTTAACCATGCGGTAGACAATACGGCAAAAAACGATGCAATTACCATAAGACATCAAGCTGACCGCAGCAACATTCTTAAAGATATGATTCTCGACGGTGAGTTTTACGACTTTACCATGTGCAATCCACCTTTTTACGCAAGTAAAGAAGAAGCCGACAAAGCAAATCTCAAAAAGCAGCGCAACTTAGGAACCGTAGAAAACGGCAGGAACTTTTCGGGCGTGTCACACGAACTTTATTGTAACGGCGGCGAGGCACTCTTTATAAAACGCATGATTAAAGAAAGTGTCCAGTTTAAAGACCAAGTAGGCTGGTTTACAAGCCTGGTTTCAAAAAGCCAGCACTTAAAACCCCTTGAAAAACAACTCACAAAAGCTGGAGCGATTTATCATATTGTTCCTATGGAAAGTGGCAATAAGAAAAGTAGGTTTATTGCGTGGAAGTTTAAGAAGTAGATAGTATTTGTAGTGCATATAGAAAAATTGACCAAAAGCAAAATGAATGAATTACAATTAACAGGTGGTGCAAGAATTGGAATGGCTAATGCTACATTTCCATTTGCGACTTTAAAAGTGAATAAAGACAGATTGGAGTTAAACGCTTCGATTATCGGAAATTTGACTTTTCAAGCATCAGACATTATTTCAATCGAACCTTACACGATGATTCCAATACTTGGTCAAGGAATAAAAATAAATCATAAAGTTGCTAACTATAATGGGCGAGTAATTTTTTGGACTTTTAAAGACCCAAACTCTGTTGTTCAACAAATTAAAGAAACCGGATTTTTAAATAATCAAAATGCAACTGAACAAAAAATTGACAAAACAATAATTGAGAAACAATTAAAAGGAGTATTTCCAATCAAAAAAGGTTTTGCAATTGGAGCAATAGTTGTTTGGAATTTACTTTTTTTGACCGATTTCATTCCATTCTTTCTCGGAAAAAAAAATGTATTTCCAATTGGTAACGGAGTTTTAGCTGCAATTGGACTTTTATTCCTGACCGCTCTATTCAGCCTAATTTCAGTAGATTTTAGACGATTGATTTTAAAAGATGGACGAGACTTTAATGACATAAAGA
>JANQTO010000368.1:0-6717 GCA_030731685.1 Nonlabens sp. | reverse complement strand
ATTAAGGAATACGACACCGCAACGAGAGTAATTGGTAAAAGTTAAAATATTAAAAACTTTGGTCATTGTTTCAAAAGTCTGAACCCATAACTTGAAAAAAAGCACAATTTACAAACAACGTCTCGACTATCGCTCGACATGGTTTGTAATGGTTTGAAGGTGATTACAGGCTAGAAAGTGCTGAGTGCAATAAACTCACAGTTTACAGATTCAAAAACTCACAACTCTGAACCTGCCTACCGGCAGGCAGGCTCATAACTTAAAATAACTACATCTGCTCCGGAACTTCAATCCCTAAAAGACCACAGGCAGTTTTTATAACGTCAGCAGTTTTATAACAAAGCAGCAATCTAAATTGTTTTAGGTCTGCATTTTCTTCTTCTACAATCTTAGGAACGTTTTGGTAGAAAGAGTTAAATTCCTTCACCAATTCATACACATAGTTTGCAACCAGCGCTGGACTGTAGTTGTTTGCCGCAGAAGCTATGGTGTCTGGAAACAGTTGCAGTGCTTTTATCACTGCAAGGTCCTTGTCAGTTAGTGCTAGGTCTGTAGGTACATTTTTAGAGGCTGCATCAAAACCTGATTTCTTCAAAATAGACTTGATACGTGCATGGGTGTATTGTATAAACGGACCCGTATTTCCTTGAAAATCTACCGATTCTGTTGGGTCGAAGAGCATACTTTTTTTAGGGTCCACTTTCAGCATAAAATACTTGAGTGCACCTAAACCTATCATATTGTAGAGTTGCTCTTTCTCTGTTGCATCAAGTCCTTCTAGCTTACCTTGTTCTTGGGCGATATCGCGAGCGGTGCTGGTCATTTCTTCCATGAGCTCATCAGCATCTACGACCGTTCCTTCACGAGATTTCATTTTACCAGATGGCAACTCGACCATTCCATAACTCAAATGGAACAAATGGTCTGCCCAATCAAATCCTAGTTTTTTAAGGATTAGAAATAACACCTTAAAGTGATAATCTTGCTCGTTACCTACGGTATACACCATGGCATTGATATCAAAATCTTTTACGCGCTGTATGGCAGTTCCTATATCTTGGGTCATGTAAACTGCAGTACCATCGCTACGCAAGACAATTTTTCTATCTAGACCATCTTCGGTCAAATCTATCCAAACAGAACCGTCTGGGTCTTTTTCAAAAACACCTTTATCAAGACCATCTTGCACGACGTCTTTACCTAGTAAATAGGTATTGCTCTCAAAATACAGACTGTCAAAGTCCACTCCGAGGTTTTTATAAGTAACATCAAAACCTTCATAAACCCAAGCGTTCATTTTTTCCCAAAGCGCAACAACGGCTGGGTCTCCTTGCTCCCATTTTAGAAGCATTTGTTGGGCTTCAAGCAAAATAGGCGCTTGCTTTTTTGCTTCTTCTTCGGTTTTACCTTCGCCAATTAATGCTGCAATTTCCTTTTTATATTCTTGGTCAAATTTTACATAGTAATTTCCAACCAGCTTGTCGCCTTTTAAGCCTGTGCTTGCTGGCGTCTCAGCATTTCCAAAACGTTCCCACGCAAGCATAGATTTACAAATATGGATACCACGGTCATTAATTACTTGCGTTTTATTCACCTTGCGACCAGTCGCTTGTACGATTTGGGCAACGGCATACCCTAATAAGTTGTTACGCACGTGGCCTAAATGCAGCGGCTTGTTTGTATTGGGCGAGCTGTACTCAACCATCACGCCTGGTTGTGAGGCATCTATGGGTTTAACACCATAGTCTTCTTGTGCAAGTATTTCATTAAAAGCGCTAATGTATGCGGCTGGCTCTATGTGTAAATTTAAAAATCCTTGCACCACGTTAAAATCGGCTACGTGACTGTTTGTTGCTTTGAGTTGCTCGCCTATTTGTGTTCCTATGGCCGCAGGATTACCCTTTATGTGGCGCAACATAGGAAATACCATTACCGTGAGGTCTCCTGCTTGGTCCTTTCGCGTAAGCGAAATATCAACCTGCGGCAATTCCACACTAAAATGTTCCTTTACTATCGCTTTTGTGGCGATTTCTAACTGGCTTTGTAAGCTCATTTTTACAACTATTTAAGCTGGCAAAGATACAATCTTGAAAGGCTTGAACCATCTTAAGGACTAAGTTTGTAATTACACGATATGCTATACAACGTCTCACACAATAACCCAGAAACCACGCTGGCTATCAAGAAAGATATAGGTGGTTTTTTAAGCTTACGCGAAAGGTGGAACCTCAAAGGCTCTGGTTCTCCCAAATTATACATTACTGCTGCCAGCATTCAAATTCATAATTTGTTAGTCGTGGACAACAGCCTCGATGTATGTAATATCGAAATTTGTAAAACAGGTATTATCGTACGATTCCGCTCACGTTTAGAAACCTATGCATTACCTATTCCCTACTATAAACTCACCATTTATAAAGGTCGCGCCGAGGAATACAGTATTTACCGCGACAATTATTTTGTCAAAGTAAAGGCCGACCGCAAAACCATTCACGAGTTTTTTACTAAAATCAATACGCTCAAAGCTGAGCAGGGTTTTACTTTTGTTGATGATTTGTAATGAGTATATTTCGGCTATGAAAAAGCTGTTTTTAATTCTAGTTATTTTTGTAGTAGCCGTTTCTTGTATCAAAGAAAGTGACGACGGCGACATTTCTCCACAGCCTACTAAAACCTATTACAAAGGCATGGATTTATCGTTCTTGCCCGAGTTAGAAACTCTGGGCACGCAGTTCAAGAATGAAAACAACACCGTAATTGCAAACAACTACACTTACCTCGCTAGTAAAGGAGTAAACCTTGTGCGATTACGTTTGTGGGTAAACCACCCAAACCAAGCCTACAACCTAACAAAACTAAAAGCGCAAGCAAGATTAGTAAAAGCAGCAGGCATGGACTTTTTACTGGATTTCCACTATTCAGACACCTGGGCAGACCCTGGGAATCAGCAAACGCCTACGATATGGTCTGGCCTAAATGCAAACGAACTTGCAGCCGCCGTGGCCCTTTATACAGACAACGTGCTGCGCGAGCTCAACGCAAACCAGATACCACCACAAATCATACAAATAGGAAACGAAACAAACAACGGCTTTTTATGGCCTGTAGGTCAGATATTTAATACTACAGGAACCAATTGGGATAATTACGCAAACATTACAAAAGCGGCAATTAATGCAGCGCGCAGCGTAACTCCAAGTGCTAAAATCATGATACATTATGCCGGTGTGGAATACGCCGGGAGTTTTTACCAAGAACTGATTTCTCGAGGTGTGTCTTTTGACATTGCTGGGTTAAGTTATTACCCTTGGTGGCATGGCTCCAGTTTAACGACCATGGAATCGCAACTAAATACACTAACTGGAACTATCACGCAAGATTTGATGCTTGTAGAAACGGCGTACCCGTTTACGTTAGGTTTTAATGACAATACCAACAATGTAATTGGCTTGCAAAGTCAAGTTGCACCTAGTTACCCAGCGAATGTTGCAGGACAGCGAGATTTTCTGCGAGACCTCAACACTATCATTAAAAATATTCCAGACGAGCGCGGTATAGGTTTTTGCTACTGGGCACCAGATTGGGTTGCGCACACACCATCACAAACCAGCTTTACTCAAGGCAGTAGCTGGGAAAACTTGGCTCTTTTTGATTTCAACAATAAGGTAAATCCTGCGATTGTGGTTTATGGGAACGATTGAATACTAAATTAACTCTTACATGGTAATTTCTTAACAGGAAAACAGTTTTTTAGTAATCTACTTAGCTACTTGAAATACAGAAACAATTGAGAGTTTTGCAATAAAAATGCTAGACATATTCTTATTATCATTTGGGTCTTTATTTTCAATTACAAATCCGCTGGGGACAGTGCCTATTTTCGTGGGACTTACCAGCGATGATAACAGCGCGGAGCAAACTAAAACCGCTTTATTAACAGGTCTTAATGTAGGTGTTATACTCGTAGTAAGTTTTTTTGCGGGTAAATACATTTTATCATTTTTTGGAATTTCATTGGACTCTTTACGCATAGCTGGTGGTATGATTATCGTTTCATCGGGTTTTGCGCTTCTCACCGGAAAATTCACAAAACACAAAGGCATGGATAAACGAGTAAAGGACGATGCCTTTAACCGAGAATCCATCTCATTAACGCCGCTTGCCATGCCTATGATTGCAGGACCTGGTTCCATATCACTACTTATAAGCTTAGAGCAGGAAGTTAAAACCACCGCATCACAGTCTATGGTTTTACTTGCTATTCTCGCTACAGCCATTAGTATATGTCTCATTTTAGGTAGCAGTAGGTTTATCGTGAGATTTCTAGGTGCGTCAGGTATAAATGCGGTATCAAGATTAGTGGGTTTTATAGTCATTGCGATAGGGATTGAATATGTGAGTAGTTCCATCGTGAATGTGGTAAGAACCATCTCTTTTTAGTTGCAGCGCTATATGTTGTAACATAACGGGAAAATTTCATACTAACGTTCTGTACAAAACTTTATAGAACAGGTATTATGAAATTAAGTCTTCAAAATGTTTCTAAAACATATAAAAACGGCGTTAAAGCATTAGATAATGTAAGCATCGATATCCACAGCGGCATGTTCGGGCTATTGGGTCCTAACGGTGCTGGAAAATCTTCGCTTATGCGCACTATCGCAACCTTACAAGCCGCAGACTCTGGAACGATTCATCTTGATGACTTAGATATTCTGAATAATAAAATCGAGTTCCGTAAAACACTGGGCTACCTACCACAGGAATTTGGCGTATACCCTAAAATGAGTGCCGAGGAATTGTTGCACTACTTTGCAACCCTGAAAGGAATTCACAACAAAAGCGAGCGCAAGGCCATTGTTGACAAAGCGCTAGAGGTAACAAACCTGTACGATGTGCGCGACAAGCATGTGGCAGGATATTCTGGTGGTATGAAACAGCGTTTCGGCATCGCACAGTTATTGCTCAATAACCCGCGACTCATTATTGTAGATGAGCCTACCGCAGGCCTAGACCCGGCAGAGCGTCACCGTTTCTTGAACGTTTTGCGTGAGATAGGGACAAACCATATTGTTATTTTCTCCACGCACATTGTGGACGATGTGAAAGAACTTTGTACAGATATGGCCATCTTAAATGGTGGTAAAATCCTCGCACAGGACAAGCCTAAAAACCTTGTCGCATCTCTTGTAGATAAGATATGGACCATTACCGTAGACCGTAGCGAACTGGAAAATCTTGAAAAACAACACCACGTTATTTCGTCTAGTTTCAATGATGCTAACGATATGAATGTACGTGTTTATAGCGATGTTTCTCCAGGTGACGCTTTCGCGAAAGCGGACCCAACACTAGAAGACGTTTATTTTACGACACTGAGCAGCGACGAGCAGGCAGTACAAACCATAAACGCATAATTATGTTCTCAACTATATTTTTACATGAAATCAAAACGTGGTTTAAAAAGCCGCTGTTTTATATTTATGCGGGTGTCCTTTTTTTACTAGGAATGCTTGTGATGGCCGCTGCGGTAGGCGTTTTTGATAGTGACAATGTAACGGTGACCGGTGTTCAATACCTCAACAGTCCTATTGTTATTTTTGGACTGATATCGCAACTTTCTTTGCTTGCATATCTGCTAATACCATCCATTACAGGTGCGACTATCGATAGGGATTTTAAGAATAATATGCACAATGTGCTTTACTCCTATCCACTAACCAAGTTTCAATATCTACTTGCTAAGTTTTGCGCAGGTATCACGGTAAACTTTACGCTTATCCTTGCTATATTCTTGGGTATTATATTAGGAACTTACTTGCCCGGAGCAAATGAAGAGCTGGTAGGTCCGTTCCATCTTATTAACTATGCACAGCCATTTCTAGCGATTTTTGTGCCTAACGTCATTTTTTACAGTGCGATAGTTTTTGCAATCATCGTTTTTACGCGTGATATGAACATCGGTTTTATGACCGTACTTACACTTATCATTGTGCAGCTTGTCACTACTTCTATGGTAGATAATGTAGATGATACTTTCTGGCTTTCACTTGCAGACCCATTGGGAAATATTGCAGTAAATGAAACCACAAAATACTGGACGGTAAATGAAGTAAATACAGAACTTATACCATTTGAAGGAGCATTGTTGTGGAACAGATTACTTTGGCTAGGAATTGCCAGTTTAATCTTAGGTGGCGTTATCTATGCGTTCAATTTTTCGCAGCACGCTGTTAGTTTTAAGTTATTTAAAGCGAAGGGCGCACGCTCTACCAAGAAAAATTTCAATACTACAAATGCTATAGACTTACCGGCGACAACACCTACATTTTCGTTTTTGAGTCATTTAAAAACAACTTGGTCGCTTGCAAAAAGCGATACGCGTTACATTGTAAAAGGCTGGCCATTTCTCATAATCGCTTTTCTTACCGTTGTATTAACTCTTGTTATACTATCATTTTCCCAATTGATTTATGGTACAGGTATATTGCCTAAGACATGGACCGTATTAGAATCTGGTTCTTCTTACTTTGTGTTGTTTACATTTTTACTTGTGTATTTGTATGGTGGTTTTTTAATGGACCGAGCGCGTGCTGCTCATATGAATCAACTAGTGGACGTGACGCCTACACCTAACTGGGTTTTCGTGGCCAGCAAGGTTATCGCTTTGTTTTTAATGACTACGGTCATGCATACCTTGTTAATAGTAACTGGTAT